>CAZDLB010000036.1:0-16512 GCA_964505995.1 uncultured Zetaproteobacteria bacterium | reverse complement strand
GATGGGTGTAGTAGAGATTGAGCAGGGCGAAGAGATAGGCGATGCCGATCGTGATAAGGAACATCGAATCGAGGATCTTTTCGCTGACCGAGGCGTCGCTGAAGCGCTTATATTTGGGCATGAATCAGTCCCTTTTTGAGTTTTCGGCATTATAGTCAAGCGGAGTGAAGAGGCAACAACGAGTTCAGTCCGAATCTAGGAATGAATCCAAGCCATATCGCTTCAAACGGAGCCATGCCAGGATATTGCCGATATCGCCATTGCTGAGATCGCCTTTGAACGACCCCATGATTGTGTTTTCATGCCCTTGGCGAATGGCTTCGGCCATCTGGATATCGGAAAGCTCGGACAGGACCAGATTGGGGATATGCGGCTTTTGATTTCCGGTTCCATCTTGGCCATGGCAGCGCGCACAGTTTTTTTGGAAGACTTTCCTCCCTTCATCCGGCTTGGCTCTGTAGGGAAGGGTAAGGATGTAATCCACCAAGTGGTTGATTTCTTCGTCGGTCAAACGGGCTGAATGGCCATGCATGCCTGTTTTCTTTCGACCGAAGCGGATGACATGGATGATTTCGCGCCTAGAAAGAATCTTGGGCCGCAGGTCGGCAGCAGGCAGGGGACGAAGTTTCTGGCCTAGATCGGTTTGACCCGAGCCATCCCTCCCATGGCAGACCATGCACTCACGCTGAAAGATCTGCCCTCCCTTGATGTCCGAGGCATACAGAATTCCTGGCAGCAAGGTGGAAACGAAGGCTGCAAATACAGCAAATTTCATGATTCCTCCCTATTTCAGGCTGAACATGTAGTGGGTCAGAGCTTCTACATCCTCCTCACTCAGTCCCAGATCGGATGCGGAAGGCATGATGGAGCCCTCAACAACGGAGGTGGGTTTGCGGAAATGTTGCCTGATCCAGTCCGGAGTTCTTCCAGCCAGCCCCTCATAGCTGAGATCAGGGCCAATATCACCCCCCTGGCCGTGAATCCGGTGACATGAAATGCAGCCTGCATTCTGATAAACCAGTTTTCCCTTTTCTGCCAGGACGGGGTCCGGATCCAGTGTTTCGGGTGCGGATAAAATGGCTAGATAGGTGAGCACGGCCATCCCGGCCAGAATCGAAAAGAAGATCGTCAGGGCTCGCCAGCGTTTCAACGGATGCCTTTCGGGATGTCGATCATAAAAGGGAAGCCCGATCATTGCGATGGCCAGCATTCCAGGGATCACGGTTGTTCCGACGACAATCCAATCCTTGGGGAAATATTTCAACAACTGGTACAGGAAAAGGAAGTACCATTCCGGAGCGACATGTGCCGGGGCAAGGGACGGGTTTGCAGGGGATCGGAGCTGTGGTGTGTGGAAGACCGCCAAATAGACCAGAATCATGAAAATCAGAAAGGCAATCACGACATCAAGAAAGAACTGGCGGGGGAAGAAAAAACCTTTTCGTTGTTCCAGTTCCTCGGGAGTTCCCTTGAATGGGCCGGCTACGCCCTGTTTGCGAAACAGGTAGAGATGTAAACCAATGACGGTGAAAATGGTTGCAGGCAGAAGCCAGATATGAATGGCATAGAACCGGCTCAGAGTCTGAGCCCCAATCGCTCCGCCCCCCTTTAGAAATGTGGCGACGGGTTCACCAATAAAGGGGATCGTTCCGATGATTTCCGTTCCGACTATCGTTCCCCAGTATGATAACTGATCCCATGGAAGAAGATAGCCGGTCCATGCGAAACCGAATACAGTTCCGAAGGCTGTTAAACCGGCCAACCAGGTTAATTCGCGCGGCCGCTTATAGGCTCCCCAGACGAAAACCTGTGTGATATGCAGAATGGCGACAACGATCATGGCTGAAGCGCCCCAATGGTGCAGGCCGCGGATAAAGGGACCGAAAGGAACCTCCTCCATCATGTAACGAATGGATTCCCAAGCGTGGTCCATGGTCGGAGCATAGTAAAAAAGCATCATGATGCCCGTCAGAGCCTGCATTAGCAGGATGAAGAACAGACTCGAACCAAATACATACCAGATGGATGGCCCGCCCGGCATCGGCTCGTTGAGGAGAAAATCCGACAAGGCCGAGAGGGCGAGGCGTTCGTCGAACCATCGGTAGAGCCTTGAATGCTTCTCTGCCATTACGCCGTCCTTTTCTTTTCAGGAATCCCCGCCCGGAATTCCATGTCCATGATCTCGACCTGATGGTCCTTAGTTCGAACGGGAAGGGTATCTAGCCCCCGCGGAGCAGGTCCGGCAATCACACGTCCATCAAGACTGAAGCGACTTCCGTGGCATGGGCATAGAAACGCATGTTCCTCGGAAGACCAGTGAACATTGCACCCCAGGTGGGGGCATTTCGGCGAGAACGCAACCCAGTCCTGCTTCTCATTCGCCCAGCCGACCTCAGGGAACTCAAGTGCGTTTCCACGTTTGGCAATTTGATTGGACAGACCGACGGATGGCTTGATCAGCCAAACCCCCTTGGGGATGTTTTCCTCGAGGTACCCTTCGACCCGATGAACCTTGTAGGGAATGAATATGGGGCTGTCGTTTTCGATGATCCGTTCAGGTAGTTTCAATCGCGTCCAGATTCGAGGCAAGCCTTTGGTCAGAGGATAAAGAAGGTATCGTGCGATGGGGTATGCGAGGCTCGCAAGAATGGTCCCGATGATGGCCAGACTGCCAAAGATAAAACGGCGTCGGCTAACTTGGTCGGCATCATCGGCAGGATAGAGACTGAGAATTTCTCCCTGAACGGCTCCCCATTCTTCCTGCCACTCCACCGGATGCAGGGCATAATATCTTCCAGGCTCAAATTGGGGCATGGAATCCAGATCCTTTTCGTCGAGATTCAGGATCAGGCCTCGTGTATCGGGTTCAAAATGATCTGCATTGACGACGACCTCCCGGCCATCGGGCAGCCGGACAACTCCCGCCTGAATCTGGCGATCCGACTGGTTGGCGATCAGGCGGCTGATACGCCCCAGGCTGGTCCCTTGCCGATCGAAAACCTCCAGGCCAAGCTGCAGTGGCATAACCCGCGTCCTCCCGTCACCGATTGCTTATGGCCAGTATAAACCATGGAATTGATGGTTGCACGAGGCTTGCATTTCGGCACTATGCAGTCGGTATTGAGGACTTCATGGTCAGGCCATGGGTTTGATGAAGGAGAGGTTATGTTCGGACTGGGTACTTCGGAATTGCTGATCATCCTGCTGATCGTCATCGTGCTGTTCGGTGCCGGCAAGCTGCCGCAGCTGGGCGCGGGGCTGGCCAAGGGCATCAAGAATTTCCGCAACACGATGTCGGAGGATGACAAGCCGGAGCAGGACAAGCCCTCCGGCAAGGAGTCCGGGGACTGATCGCCGTCCCACCGGGGGTGATGCATGCCCGATATCGGAATCTTTGAGCTGCTGCTGATCGGCATCCTGCTGTTCGTTGTCGTCGGCCCGGAGCGCATGCCGGAATTCTTCGGCCAGATTGGCCGGTGGGCTCGTTTTGCGCGCAACTGGTGGACGGGCATGCGTGGGGAGGTGATGCGCGAAATCGAGAAGGAGAGCGCGCCCATCCGGGAGGTAGGCGACAGTGTCCGCAGGCAGGTCGTCGAGATCAGGGATGAGGTTGCCGGAGGTGCAACGGAGTCCGATCGGGCTGGCAAGCCGAAGCCTCCTGCCAGCGGATCATGAACCCTTTGGACCCCGCTGCATCGGGGATGCGTCTGATCGATCATCTCAAGGAGCTGCAGTCTCGCCTGCGGCTGTCTCTGGTTGTGTATCTGCTCGGAGTTGCGCTGTTGATGAACTGGGCACAGCCGGTCTTCGAATGGATGGCGGCTCCGATGCTGGCGGAGTTACCGCCCGGTTCGAACATGGTCTTCCTCAATGCGCCGGATGTCTTTTTCACCTACCTGAAGATCGCGTTGCTGCTCAGCCTGTTCGCCACGTCGCCGGTCAGCTTCTATCAGCTCTGGGCGTTCGTGGCTCCGGGGCTGTATGCCAATGAGAAAAAACTGTTCCGAATCGTCGTGGTCAGCAGCGTGCTCCTGTTTCTGGCGGGCGGCGCGTTTGCCTATTTTGTCGTGTTTCCGCTGATCTTTTCCTTTTTCTTCGGCTTTGCCACCGAACAGATTCATGCTTTGCCCGCCGTGCGTGAATACCTGTCGCTGTTCCTGAAACTGATCTTTGCCTTCGGACTCAGTTTCGAGATTCCGACCGTGCTGACCCTGCTCGCCCGTCTGAATCTGGTTCGGGCCAGTCAACTGGCCGAAAAAAGGCGTTTTGTCGTTGTCTGGATGTTTATCCTTGCTGCCATTCTGACGCCACCGGATGTGATCTCGCAGATCCTGCTGGCGCTGCCGATGCTCCTGCTCTTCGAGATCGGTCTGTTGCTGGCCAGACGCTTCGAGCCTGATCAAGCCAGTGCCAGGCCGGCAAATCAGTCAGAGGGCGAATAACCGAAAGCGGCTACCCTGGCTCTGCACCATTCCCGAGCCTCATCCTCGCTGGCAAATTCGCCGTCCAGCTGGGCCTCGTAGGCCTGCTCGATCAGCCGGCCCATCTCTGGCCCCGGTTTCATGCCGAGATCCATCAGCATGCGCCCGGTCACGATCGGCGCCGGCCTGCTCTGTTCAGCCCGCAGCCTGCGGGCGAGCTCAAGCCACGGCAGCGCCGGTCTTGATGGCGGGGCGGGATGCCGGCCCGAGGCATCGGCCTGCACGAGCATCTCCCAGAGTTCGATGCTGGCCGGCTCCAGCCGATGGGCAAGGCGGCGGACGGCGCGAGGGCTGGGTTGGCTATGAAGGTGGGTGATATGATCCCGGATCAGCGGCAATACATGGATGGCGATTCGTCCCGGGGCATGAATGCTGCCGAGAAAGGAACGGGCCGGCGCGCAGCCGGCCTCGCTGTGGCCCGGCGAACCGATCCGGCCATTGGCATGGGTGATGCTCGTGGCCGGCTTGCCGAAATCATGGCAGAGCGCGGCAAAGACGAGATATTCACTCGTGTGCCCATCCAGCATCCGGTCCCGGGCAATCCCTGCGGCCTGATCGACGACGAGCAGCGTGTGGTTCCAGACATCGCCCTCCGGATGCCAGCGGGGATCCTGATCGCAACCGATCAGATCCCCGATCGCCGGATACAGGCCCAGCCAGCCGGCCTCGCGCAATGCCGCCAGCCCGTGCGAGGGGCGATCGGCATGGGCCCATTTCTGCCATTCCAGCCAGATGCGCGAGCCCGGCAGGCTGGTGGCCTCGGCCAGCATCGAGGCGCAGAGCTTTGCCGTTTCTGGCGCAAGCCGCAGCGCAAAGCGGGCCGCAAACTGCATCGCCCGCAGCGGTCTGAGCGGATCCTCGATGAAGGCCGGAGAGACATGCCGCAGGATGCGCCGCTTCAGATCCTCGCGGCCATGATGCGGATCCAGAAGTTCGCCCGCAAGCGGGTCGAGCATCAGCGCATTGATCGTGAAATCACGGCGCTGGCTGGCGATCTCGGGGGGCAGTTCCGGATCGCAGACGACGTCGAAGCCGCGGTGGCCGGCGCCGGTTTTCCTTTCCCGGCGCGGCAGCGCGATATCGATCTCATGGCCCGGCTGCTGGAGCTTGATGACGCCAAACTGTCGCCCGACCGCGCGGCAGCGCCCCAGAGGCGCCAGGGCCTTTGCAAGGGTGTCGGCATCGAGATGATAGACCTCGAGGTCGAAATCCTTCGGATTCAGGCTCAGCAGCAGATCGCGCACGCAGCCGCCGACGAGCCATGCGCGTCCGCCGGCGCCGGCGATGGCGCGGCAGGTCTCGAATACGACCGCTGGCAGCCGGGATTCCAGCTCAAGCCTGGGCAGCTCTATGCTTCGGGCGGGGGCGCTCATGCAGGCAGCCTAGCATGGCAGCGGCCGGGGTTCGACAAGCCGGCATGACGGGTTTATGTTTGGGGTGGATCGAGCAGCATGGTCCGCAGGGCTTAAAACGGGCAGAAACGGCCCGGGAGGAGGCAAGATGCGCTGGTCGGAAACCAAGGATGAAACTAAGGCGGCTTTTCACCGCAAGAAGGTCACCGTCGTCGGCGCAGGTCACGTCGGCGCCACGGCCGCCTTTCTGGCGGCCCAGAAGGAGCTCGCGAACATCGTGCTGATCGACATCGTGGACGGCGTGCCGCAGGGCAAGGCGCTGGACATGCACGAGGCCTCGCCGATTCAGGGGTATAACGCCATTGTTCATGGCACGCAGGACTATGCCGAGACCGCCGGCTCCGATCTCGTGATCATTACCGCCGGCATCGCGCGCAAGCCCGGCATGAGCCGCGATGATCTGCTGTCCACGAATGTGAAGATCGTCGCCGAGGTCACGAAGAACATCGTCGCGCATTCGCCCTACTGCGTGATCCTGGTCGTCACCAATCCGCTGGATGCGATGGTGTACACGGCCCTGAAGGTTTCCGGCTTTCCCAAGCAGCGCGTCATCGGCATGGCCGGCGTGCTGGATTCGGCGCGCATGCGCGCGTTCATCGCCGACGAGCTGGATGTGTCGATCGAGGACGTCAATGCCTTCGTGCTGGGCGGCCATGGCGATACGATGGTGCCGCTGCCGCGCTATTCGACCGTGGCCGGCATTCCGATCACCGAGCTGCTGAGCAGGGAGCGCGTGGATGCGATCTGCGAGCGCACGGCCCATGGCGGGGCCGAGATCGTCAGCCTGCTGAAGACCGGCTCGGCCTTCTACGCGCCGGGCGCGGCGGTCGTCGAGATGGCCGAGGCGATTCTGAAGGACAAGAAGCGCATCCTGCCGTGTGCGGCCTATCTCGAAGGCGAATACGGCGTGGATGGCTACTACCTCGGCGTGCCGTGCAAGCTCGGCGGCGGCGGTGTGGAGGCGGTCATCGAACTGGATCTGTCCGCTGATGAGTCGACGGCGCTGCATCATTCGATGGAGGCCGTGAAGGAGCTGGTTCGGTCCGTGGATGCCTTCGGCCATTTCTGATCGATCGAACGCGATGCAGTCTGCTCATTCCGGGAGGGAAGCTTGAATATCCATGAATATCAGGCCAAGCAGGTGCTGGCCGGCTTCGGCGTGGATGTGCCGCGCGGACAACTGGCCACGACGGCCGGGGAAGCGCGCGCCGCCGCCGACGCGCTTGGCGGCTCGGTCTGGGTCGTCAAGGCGCAGATCCATGCCGGCGGGCGCGGCAAGGCCGGTGGCGTGCGTCTGTGCCGTTCGCTGGACCAGGTCGAAACGGCGGCCGGTGATTTGCTCGGTTCCAGGCTGGTGACCCACCAGACCGGGACGGCCGGCAAGCTGGTCCGCAAGGTCTATGTTGAGGAAGGTCTGGATATCGTCAGCGAATTCTATCTGTCGCTGCTGGTGGATCGCGACGCCGAGGCCGTGGCCTTCGTCGTCAGTCCGGCCGGTGGCATGGATATCGAGGAGGTTGCGGCCAAAGCGCCGGAGAAGATTCTGACGCATCCGGTTTCGGTCGAAACCGGCCTGAGCGATGAGGACAGCCTGAGCATGGTTCACTTTCTCGGCCTTGAGGGGCGTCAGGCGGCACTGTTCGACGAGATGGCCGGCCGGCTCTACCGTGCCTTCATCGAGCGGGACTGTTCGCTTCTGGAACTCAATCCGCTGGTGCTGACCGCCGATGAAAGGCTTGTGGCGCTCGATGCGAAGATCGCGGTGGACGACAATGCGCTGTTTCGCCAGCCGGAGATGGTCGAGATGCGCGATGCCGACGAGGAGGATCCGCGCGAAACCGAGGCCTCGCGTTTCGGTCTGAACTATATCGCGCTGGACGGCAACATCGGCTGCATGGTCAATGGCGCGGGGCTGGCCATGGCGACCATGGACATCATCCAGCTCAAGGGTGGAAGTCCGGCCAACTTCCTCGATGTCGGCGGCGGCGTCCGTGTCGAGTCGGTGGCCGAGGCCTTCCGGCTGCTGTTCTCCGATGCGCATGTCGAGGCCGTGCTGGTCAACATCTTCGGCGGCATCGTGCGTTGCGACATCATCGCGCAGGGGCTGCTGGATGCGGTCAGAACCCATCCGATGCGGGTGCCGGTGGTCATGCGGCTGGTCGGCACGAACGAGGAGCAGGGCCGTGCGATGGTGCGCGATGCCGGGCTGGATGTGCGCTGGGCCGATGATCTGGATCAGGCGGCGCGCATGGCCGTCGAGGCGGTGAAGGAGAGCGGACGATGAGCGTGCTTCTTGATCGACATACGCGCGTGATCTGCCAGGGCCTGACCGGCCGGCAGGGCAGCTTTCATGCCGGACAGATGCTGGAGTACGGCACGAAGCTGGTCGGTGGCGTGACGCCCGGCAAGGGCGGCCAGACGCATCTTGGCCTGCCGGTGTTCGACACCGTGGCCGATGCCGTGGAGCAGGAAGGCGCGGAGGCGACGGTGATCTTCGTGCCGCCCCGCTTTGCCGCCGATGCCATCATCGAGGCGGCCGAGGCAGGGCTGAAGCTGATCGTCTGCATCACCGAGGGCATCCCGGTGCTGGACATGCTTCGCGTCAAGGCCGAGCTAAAGTCCTTTCCCGCCGCGCCGGTGCTGATCGGACCGAACTGCCCCGGCATCATCACGCCCGGGCAGGCCAAGATCGGCATCATGCCGGGCCATATCCACCAGCCGGGAAGGGTTGGCGTGGTTTCGCGCTCCGGAACCCTGACCTACGAGGCCGTCGATCAGCTCACGCGCGCGGGACTCGGACAGAGCACCTGCATCGGCATGGGCGGCGATCCGATTCACGGCATCGGTTTCATCGAGGCGCTGCGGCTGTTCGAGAAGGATGAACAGACCGAGGGGATCGTCATGATCGGCGAGATCGGCGGCGCGGATGAGGAGCATGCCGCCGAGTATATCCGCGAGCATGTGAGCAAGCCCGTCGTGGCCTTCATTGCCGGAGCCACGGCGCCATCGGGCAAGCGCATGGGGCATGCCGGCGCGATCATCTCGGGCGGCAAGGGCACGGCCGCGGCCAAGTTTGAGGCCTTGGAGGCGGCCGGCGTGGCCGTCGAGCGCAATCCGACGCTGCTGGGGAAGCGCATGCAGGAGCTGCTCGCAGGCTAGCCATGCATCGCTATCGCCAGCCCCGGCCCGGAGAGAAAGACTGTCGCCGCCTGCGCCGGCGACTCGGGCACAGGCATGTGGATCAGCGGCTTGGCATCGAGCAGGAGCATGCCGTGGACACCTTCGGTCATGGGCGGCTGTTTCACCCGGAGAACTGGCTTTCCGGTCAGCGGCTGGCGCGGGCCTTGCTGCGGCTTACCGGCATCGGCGCACTGGGGCGGCGCCTGTCGCGCCGTCACCACATCAGCAGCATCGAGCATGCCATCGGCCGGAGCGGCAAAAGCCCGCTTCGGATTCTGCATCTGAGCGATCTGCATCTGGACATGGCCGAGGATACCTGCGAGGCGCTGATCGCGTCCCTGCAACGCATTCCCGACTCAGAGCGTCCGGATCTGGCCGTGCTGACCGGCGATTTTCGCGCCCGCACCTACGGGCCGATGGATCGCGTCGTGGCGGCGATGCAGAGGCTGCGGCCGAGGCTTCCGGAACGCTGCTTCGCCGTGCTTGGCAATCACGATTGCCTGGCCATGGTGCCGGCCTTCGAGGCGCTGGGCATCCGTTTCCTGCTCAATGAGCATGTCGAGCTCGAAGCCGGCCTGTTTCTTGCCGGGGTGGACGATCCGCATTTCTATCGGCTGGACAACCTGCATCGGGCCATGGAGGCCATCCCTGCGGATGCGTGCACACTGCTGCTGTCGCATTCGCCGGAGATCTACCGCCAAGCGGCCCATGCCGGCGTGGATCTGATGCTCTGCGGTCATACCCATGGCGGCCAGGTCTGCCTGCCCTGGGGTGCGGCGCTGACCTATGACTGTTCCTGTCCGCGTCGCTATTGCCGCGGATCATGGCGGCATGGCGGCATGCGCGGCTATACCTCGCGCGGCACCGGTACCTCGATCCTGGATATCCGTTTCTTCTGCCCGCCGGAAATCGTGATTCACCGCCTGCAATAGATCGTCTGTTTTATCCGTTTCAGTAGGGGTGCTTGCGCAGACCCAGCCGGTGGAGCAGGGGCGAGAGCAGCATCTCGAGGATCATGAATCCGAATCCGACGGCCAGAATGTCGGCCCATCCCAGCGGCAGCAGCATCGAGGCGCCGATGGCCGGCAGCAGCGATTCGGGAAGCTGATCCAGGCCGATGGCCTGGGCCTCGGAGGCAAGGCCCATCCGGCGCTTGATGAAGCTGGCCAGGAGATCGCCGGCCATGGCCAGCAGCCCGACGATCAGGCCTAGAAGCAGGCCGAACCCGGTCACGCTGCTGATCAGCGCCGGGGCGAGCATGCCGGCCACCAGTCCTGCCCGGGTCTTGGACGGGCCGAACAGCGGACGTCCGTCGGCCAGCGTCCTGCCGCCATCCAGCGCGGCCGTGACGCCGATGAGCCGGTGCAGGATGACCGGGGCCGCGTTGGCGGCAAAAACCAGCAGAAGCACAATGCCATCGTCGAAGGAGTGCAGCATGTTGCTAGCATAGATGAGCTCCATGAATGGAGCGAGAGCATGCAGACATTTTTTCCACAAATCGGAGTTGGGCCGGCTGTGCTAGACTCAACGCATGACATTGGCAGCATACCCGAGGGAAAAGCATTCGAAAAGGCCGGCAAGGGATATGGCATGAATACGGACAGCCTGACCTTTTCGATCTTCCTGATCTTTTTCGGCGCGGCCGTGCTGGCAACGCTGGCGCTTTATGCGCGCCAGGCTCTGCTCGTCAGCTATGTCGTGCTGGGCCTGCTGCTCGGGCCGGTCTTCGACATCATTCCGGATACCTATTTTGTCGATCAGGTCGCCAACATCGGCATCCTGTTCCTGCTGTTTCTGCTGGGGCTGAATCTGCCGATCCAGAAGCTGAGCGAGATGGTGCGCGAATCGGCGATGCTGACGCTGGTCAGCTCGCTTCTGTTCGTGCTGGCCGGCGGGATAGTAGCCCATCTCTTCGGGATGAATATCCTGGAAAGCCTGCTGGTCGGCCTGTCGCTGGTGTTTTCCAGCACCATCATCGGTCTGAAGCTATTGCCGACGACGGTGCTGCATCACCAGCGCACAGGCGAGATCATCATCAGTATCCTGCTGCTGCAGGATATCCTGGCCATCTTCCTGCTGCAGCTGATCGAGGTGCTGGGCCACGGCAGCGGCTCGTGGCTTGTCGCCAGCTTTCCGCTGCTGGCCTTTCCGCTGCTGTTCGCAATCGGCTTTCTGCTGATGAATCTCTTCGTCATTCCATTGATGCGTCGCTTCGACAAGATCCGGGAATATATCTTCCTGCTGGCCATCGGCTGGTGTCTGGGCATGGCCGAGCTGGGGGAGGCGATGGAGCTTCTGCCGGAGATTGGCGCCTTCATTGCCGGCGTGACCCTGGCACGGCATCCGGTATCGCAGTTCATCTCCGAGGCGTTGAAGCCGCTCAGGGATTTCTTCCTGATCATGTTCTTCTTTTCCATCGGGGCGGCCTTCGAGCTGGAGTCGCTGGGCGAGCTCATCTGGCCGGCGCTGGTGCTGGCCGCGGTCGTGCTGCTGCTCAAGCCGTGGATCTATCGTTATCTGCTGCTGCGCGCCGGCGAGGCGAAACAGCGTGCCGGCGAGGTCGGGGTGCGATTGGGGCAGTCCAGCGAGTTCTCGCTGCTGATCGCGGTGCTGGCGACCGACATGGGGGTCATCGGCACCGATGCGGCCAACCTGATCCAGCTGGCCACGCTGCTGACCTTTCTGGTTTCGCCCTATCTGATCGTGCTGAACTATCCGACGCCGGTCGCCGTGTCGGACCGCCTGCGGCGCGACTAGGGGCCTTCGGTCCATGCCCGAGATCCGGCTGAATCCGATCACGCGCGAGTGGGTCATCATGGCCACTGAACGCGCCAGGCGCCCGGATGATTTCGTTCGCGACCGGGGCGCTGGATCCGTGCCCGAGCACGATCCAGCCTGTCCCTTCTGTCCGGGCAATGAGTCGATGACGCCCGGCGAGATCGTGCGCGTGGGTCGGGAAACGTGGAAGCTGTGGGTGGTTCCGAACCGGTATGCGGCCGTGCGCCCGCTTTCAGGCGCTGTATGCCGATCCCGGGGTGCGGCATGTGATCCTGTTCAGGAATCATGGCGAGGCGGCCGGCATATCGCTGAGGCATCCGCACTCGCAGATCATTGCGCTGCCGATGGTGCCGATGCAGATCGAGGATCGGCTGCGCGCCTATCGCGAGCATTACGAGGCGCGCGGGCATTGCCTGATGTGCGAAACCATCGCCGCCGAAATCGAGCAGGAGAGCCGCATCGTGCAGCAAAGCCGGCATTTCGTCAGCATGATCCCCTATGCCGCGCTGTCGCCGTTTCACCTGTGGGTCTTTCCACTGCGCCACAGTTCCGGCTTTGGCGACATCACCGGGGAGGAGCGCCGCGATCTGGCCGGGCATCTGCACGGTCTTCTGAAGCGGCTGAACAGGGGCCTGGATGATCCCAGCTATAACCTGGTGCTGCGCTCGGATGCGGCCGGGGATCTGGCGCACATGCACTGGTACATCAGCATCGTGCCCCGGCTGGCGATGCCGGCGGGCTTCGAGCTCGGCAGCGGCATGTATATCAATAGCGCCATGCCGGAGGAGAGCGCCGCCTTCCTGCGGGATTTCGGTTAGGGCGCGTTACCAGGCGTCCTTGCGGGCACGGATATCGGTAAAGACGGCCAGGGCATCGTCAGGAATGCCGTGAGCTTCGGCATAGGTAGTGCGGAAGCCGGCATCGAGCGGGCGCAGGAAGGGGTTGGTGGCGCGTTCGATGCCGATGCTGGAGGGGATCGTCGGCTCACCCTTGTTGCAGCGAAGGCGGTCCTGGATCAAACGTTCCTTCAGCGCCTCGTTGCCGGCATCGATGGACAGCGCGAACTCCAGATTGGCCAGCGTGTATTCATGGGCGCAGTACACCCGCGTGTCTTCATCGAGTGCCGCCAGCCTGTGCAGGCTGGCCCACATCACAGCCGGCGTGCCCTCGAACAGCCGGCCGCAGCCGGCGCCGAACAGCGTGTCGCCGCAGAACAGGGCATCGTCGATCAGCAAGGCGATATGGCCGAGCGTATGCCCGGGCATGTCGAGAATCTGCATCGGAAGCCCCAGGCCCTGCCAGGGCCGGTCCGGCTCAAGCCGGATGTCGATGCCCGGAATGCGTTCCGCATCGCGGGCGTTGCCGAGAATACGGCAGTCGAAATGCGCCTTCAGCGCCTCGTTGGCGCCGGTATGATCCCAGTGATGGTGGGTGTTCAGGATGTGGGTCAGCGGCTTTCCAAGTCGCTCGCAGGCGGCGATGACGGGCGCATCCTCGGCCGGATCGACGGCGGCCAGGAGGTTCGAATTGTGCGGCTCGATCAGATAGATATAGTTGTCGCTCAGGGCAGGAAGCTGATGGACGTCGAATCCCCGATGATGATAGCTCCAGTGGTTGGATGGCTGCATGGGCCCAGGCTAATGCATGCAGGCTTGCGCGAACAGGGAAGTGTGAAGGCGAAATGGCACATGGGTCGATGAAGGCGGTCTTGACGGCGATCGCCGGCAATGGGGCGGTAACGCTGGCCAAGTTCACCGGCTTTCTGATTTCCGGCTCCTCAGCGCTTCTGGCCGAGGCCGTGCATTCGCTGGCCGACACCGCAAACCAGTGCCTGCTGTATCTGGGGCTGAGGCGTTCGCAGAGGCTGGCGGATACCGAACATCAGTTCGGCTATGGTCAGGAGCGCTATTTCTGGAACCTGATCTCGGCGGTGACGATCTTCTTTCTCGGCTGCGCCTACACCATCCTGCATGCCGTTGAGCAGCTGCATGACGAGCATGTGCCGGAAATGGGCTGGATTCCGTTTGCGATCATCGGCTTCTCGCTGCTGGTCGAGGGCTACAGCTGGCTGGTCGCGCTGATGGAGATCCGCCGCCAGGCCGCGGAGGCGAACAGGCCGCTGCGCAAGTATGTCCTCGAAACCCGCGATCCGACGACATTGGCCGTGCTAATCGAGGATTCGGCCGCCGTGCTCGGCCTGCTGCTGGCCTTTGCCGGCATTCTGCTGACCGCGACGACCGGCTCGGCCGTGTTCGACGGCGTGGCGGCGATCTTCATCGGCATCCTGATGGGCGTTCTTGCCTGGTTTCTGGCTGCGACCAATCGCAAGTTCCTTCTCAATCGCACCGATGACGAGGTCAACGAGGTGGCGATGCGGCTGTGGGAGGCGGATGAACAGGTGCAGAAGGTGCAAAGGGTCAACAGCATCGTGCTTTCGCCGACCGATACGCTGCTGATGGCCGAGCTGGAGCTCAGGGAGGAGGCGATGTTCGCCGACATGAGCGAGGAGGAGATCGCGCATGCGATCCGCTTCATGCACAAGCTCGATGCGATCCGCCGTGAGCTCGAAGGGGACGTCTCCCGCATTGCGCCGGAAGCGCGGCACATCTTCATCGAATTCACCGTGCCCCAGGAGGGGGATGCGTAGGCGGGGCAACCCTACAATGCATGGGGTGGTTTCAGGCGGCCAAATCGCCTAAGCTTGGCTTCCCGATCGAATCACGAATTTCAAATCCAACCCAAGGAGTGGAACATGAGCGTACTCGTCAACAAACAGGCCCCGGACTTTACGGCTGCCGCCGTGATGCCGGACGGCTCGATCAAGGAGGACTTCTCCCTGTCCGATTACAGGGGCAAGTATGTGGTGCTGTTCTTCTATCCGCTGGACTTCACCTTCGTCTGTCCGTCCGAGCTGATTGCCTTCGACCACCGCATCAAGGAATTCGAATCCCGCGGCGTGCAGGTCATCGGCTGCTCGGTGGATTCGCAGTTCACGCATGCCGCATGGCGCAATACGCCGGTCGAGAAGGGCGGTATCGGTCCGGTTTCATATCCGCTGGTGGCCGACCTGACCAAGAAGATCGCGGCCGATTACGACGTGCTGATGAACAACGAGACCGTCGAGGACGAGGATGGCGAGAAGTACCACCTGCTGGGCGGCGACGTCGCGCTGCGCGGCTCCTTCCTGATCGACAGGGATGGCGTGGTCCAGCATCAGGTCGTGAACAACCTGCCGCTCGGCCGCAACATCGACGAGATGCTGCGCATGATCGATGCATTGCAGTTCACCGAGGAGCACGGCGAGGTCTGCCCGGCTGGCTGGGAGAAGGGCAAGAAGGGCATGAAGCCGGACGCCGAGGGCGTGGCCAGCTACCTGGCCGAGGAAGCCGACAAGCTCTGATCGGCGCGCGGAGGCATTCCGGATGGGAAGAAGCGACCCGCATCGGGTCGCTTCTTCGTTCGGGAATGGGATTGCCATCTCGGGGGTGCATGCTATCTTTGCGCCCCGTTTGCCGCAGGGTGGCCTTCTTGAGGCCCCGGCGGCAATGGAAGGGTGGCAGAGCGGCTGAATGCACCGGTCTTGAAAACCGGCGATGGGCAACCATCCGTGGGTTCAAATCCCACCCCTTCCGCCAGGCATTGCGGGGTGGGGCAGTGTGGCAAAATCCTGCTGCTCCGCTTTGCGCATGAGGTGGTGGCATGCAAGAACGGAGAGATGGCTGAGTGGTCGAAAGCGGCACCCTGCTAAGGTGTTACATGGGTTTTCCGTGTCGAGGGTTCGAATCCCTCTCTCTCCGCCAGTTTCAGGCGGGCAGGTGAGGCGGACGGTTGGTTCGCTGGCCCTGGCCGGCCTGGTTCTGCTTCTGGGCGGCTGCGACGAGAACAGGCCGGAGCAGATCGAGTGGCAGCTGCCGCTGGAGGCGCCCGAGGATCCGCATGGCGGGGATCAGGCGCTGACGCCGCCCGACTGGGCCGGCGCGGTTCCGGGTGAGGCCGAACTGGTCTGGCTGCAGAAGCCAACGGCGCGCCTCTTCACCCAGACGCTTGCGCTCAATGGCGAGGCGGATCTGCATGGCTGGCATGTGCAGCTGCTCGGACTGGCCTCTGGCCTGCGGGTCAAGAACGGGGCTTTTCTGAACGATGAAAATGTGGATAATGCCGCCGCCTTCGTCAGGATAAGCCGCGATGGCAGAACGGTATACAGCGGCTGGCTGTATGCCAGCTTTCCGGAGCTGTTCGGACTGGACGATCCGGAATGGAAAGTTTGGCTGAAAGGCATTAGACTTCGGCCCGCTTCGACAGAAGCACAATGAAAAACCAATGCTCCCTTAGCTCAGCTGGATAGAGCATCTGACTACGAATCAGAAGGCCGGGCGTTCGAATCGCTCAGGGAGCGCCATATAAAACAAGGGGTTACGAAAGTAGCCCCTTTTTCTTTTTCTCTCGGGGTTCCTTTTGGGGTTCCTATGTTGCAATGCGACTGAGTGTTTCATTTCTTATCAACTATGTTTAATTGCGGGTGGGTGTATGTAGGCGGTCTATGTAATAGCATAGTTTTTCTTGACAACAAAGCCACCCAAAAAAATACTGTGCCTCAATCAGTTAAAGTGTATGACTAACCATCTTTCCTGACATTTTTCAGGTATTCCCTGACGGTGTCG
>CAZDLB010000035.1:13620-16750 GCA_964505995.1 uncultured Zetaproteobacteria bacterium | reverse complement strand
CATCGCGCACGACTTCAACAACATGCTCTCGGGCATCACGGCCAATCTGTATCTGGTGCGGGCGCGCACCGAGGACGCCGCCAGCCTCGAACGGCTGCAAAAGGTGGATACGCTGATCATGCATGCCGCGGACATGATCCGCCAGATGCTGACCTTCGCGCGCAAGGATCAGATCCAGCTGCGCGAATTCGAGCTCAATGCCTTCATCAAGGAGGCCTACAAGCTCGCCCGCGTATCCATCTCCGAGGCCATCCACACGAGCCTGACCCTGCCCGAGGATCCGCTTTACATCCGCGGCGATGCGACGCAGCTGCAGCAGGTGCTGATGAACCTGATGAACAATGCCCGCGACGCCCTCGAAGGCCGGGCAGATCCGCAGATTCACGTCAGCCTGCGCTGTTTCCGGCCCGATGCCGAATTCCGCAGTCAGCACCCTGAGCAGAAGGCCAAGGCGTATGCCTGCCTGTCGGTGCGCGATAACGGGCACGGCATTCCGGAAGAGAAACTGGATCAGATCTTCGAGCCGTTCTTCACGACCAAGGCCGAAGGCCGCGGCACCGGGCTGGGCCTGGCGATGATCTACGGCGCGGTCGAATCGCACGGCGGCGTCATCGAGGTCAAGAGCAGGGTCGGCCACGGCACCACGTTCATGATCTATCTTCCCACGATCGCCCGCACCGAGGACACGCTGCTGGGCGGCAGCGATGACGCCGTCGTTCACGGCCAGGGTGAAACCCTGCTGCTCGTCGATGACGATGAATTCTCCCGTCAGGCCAACGCCGAAGTGCTGCAATCGCTGAACTACAACGTCATCGAGGCCGCCAACGGCATCGAGGCCATCCGCATCTTCGAACGGGAAGGCAGGGACATCGACCTGATTCTGATGGATGTGGTCATGCCCGGGATGGGCGGTGTTGAGGCCGCGCGCCGCATCCGCAGCATCAACAGCAGAATCGGCATCATCTTCATCACCGGCTATGACAAAAACAAGACCCTGAACGGCGAAATCACCGGCGAATGGGAAAACTTCATCACCAAGCCGCTGACCGTGGAAAAGCTCAGCTCGACGATCCACCGCTACTTCCTGCGGCAGCTGAGCAACACGCACTCGATCGGCTGAGATGCACGCCGCCGGCCGAAGCGGCTGGAAGCCATGATGGATTGCAGCCGCGCTTCGGTTTAATGTTGGCCGCATGATCAATTCGACGATTCTGTTTCTGTCCGCTGGAGCCCTGACCTCGGGGGCCGCCATCCTGCTCTGGCGCGAATCGCTGCACCGGCGGGCCGACGACATCCGTCCCGGTACCGCGCGCACCTCTGGCCTCGTCGGCGCCTCGGTCCTGCTGACGATCTGGGCCCTGCATCTGATCGAGCCGGTCACGGCCCAGGGTATCAACTTCACCTTGGCCACCGGCGTGGCGCTGGCGACGCTGATCGTGCAGGTCATCTATCTGTTCGGCATCCTGCGTCACGGCGTTCAGGGGCTGGGTCTGTTTCTGCTGCCGAGCACGGCCCTGCCGCTGCTCGTGCTGCCCTTCCTGCCCGAGGCGCATGCGCCGAACTGGGTGCATACCTCCTCGCTGCTGGAAACCGGACATCTGCTGATCTCGCTGATCGCCTATGCGGTGCTGACGCTGGCGGCCGTGCATGCGCTGATGCACATCATGCTGGATCGGGCGCTGAAGCGGAAACGGCTGTCCGGCATGATCCAGGCCCTGCCCTCGCTTTTCGACATCGAGCGCTACATGATCGCTCAGGTCAAGACAGCGACGGTGCTGATCGGACTGAGCATCCTCACGGGCCTGACCTGGCAGTGGACCGCCTATCAGCATTTCGCGATCCTCAACCACAAGGTGCTGCTGGCGCTGTTCAGCTTCGGCGTGCTGCTGCTGTTGCTGTTCAAGCGGCAGCGGGCCGGCTGGTCCACACGCGTGGCCAGCCGCGTGACGCTGACGGCCTACGGCCTGCTCTTGCTGGCCTATTTCGGCGTCAAGCTCATCGAATCATGGCTGCACTGACCGCCTGATCCCCGCGCGAGCATGGAATCCATGGGTCTGTCCCTGCCGCTGGCCGTCGGCCTGCTGTTCTTTCTGCTGCTGCTCTCGGCCTTTTTCTCCGGCTCCGAAACCGCACTGACCCGGGCCCGCCGATCCAGCCTGAGGCTGGCGCGCGAACGCGGGGATCGCGGCGCCGGACGCGCCGAGAAGCTGCTCGAGGATCCCGAGCGCATGCTTTCGACGATCCTGCTGGGCAACAACTTCGTCAACATCGCCGCCTCGGCTCTGGCCACGGCCCTGTTCGTGGCCGAATTCGGCGAGGCCGGCATCCTCTATGCGACCGTGGCGATGACCGCCGTCGTGCTCGTGCTGGCCGAGATCCTGCCGAAGACCATCGCGGTGGCCCATGCCGAGGCGATCGCCGGGCGCGTGGCCGCGCCGATGCAGACGATCCAGCGCCTGCTGGGGCCGCTGGTATCGCTGCTGATGCTGGTCATTGCCGGGCTGAAGCGACTGCTGCGCGTGCCGGAGCAGACGGATACGCCGCTGACACAGCATGAGCTGGCGACGATGATCGATATCAGCGCCGAATCGGGCGTGCTGGATCAGGCCCGCGAGCAGATGCTGAACAACAGCCTGATGCTGCACGAGGTGGCCGTGAAGGCGCTGATGACGCCGCGCAAGGACATGCGCATGCTCAACGGCAAGCTCGGCATCGAGGAATGCCTGAAGGAGATCGCCGAACAGCCGCATTCGCGCTATCCGGTCTATCTCGACCGGAGCGATCACATCATCGGCATCATCCACCTGCGCGATCTGATCCGGCACCGGAATTCCGACAAGCCGCTGTGTGATGCGCTGATCTGGAAGGAACCGCCGTACATCCCGGCCACGAAGAATGCGCTGGCGCAGATGTTCGATTTCCAGAACCAGCATCAGCACATGGCCATCGTCGTAGATGAATTCGGCGATATCGAGGGACTGATCACGCTGGAGGACATCCTCGAGGAGATCGTCGGCGAGATTCACGACGAATCCGACGAGAAGGCCCCGGCCGAGATGTGGCCGCAGCCGGACGGCTCGCTGGTGACCTCCGGCACCGCGTCCATTCACGACATCAATCAGGCACTGGA
>CAZDLB010000035.1:7015-13520 GCA_964505995.1 uncultured Zetaproteobacteria bacterium | reverse complement strand
CCCTTCTGTGCTGGCGAACGCAGCAGATAGGCCGGATGATAGGTCACGCGCACCGGGATGCCGTCATGCTCGTGCCAGCGGCCGCGCAGCGAGCCGAGCGGCGCATCGGTATTCAGCACGGTCTGCGCCGCCACCCGACCGAGAAGACAGATGACGCGGGGCCTGAGCAGCGCCAGCTGCCGCTCGAACCAGATGTTGCAGGCCTCAACCTCCTCCGGCTTCGGGTCGCGATTGTTCGGCGGCCGGCATTTGACGGTGTTCATGATATAGACCTGATCGCGATCCAGACCGAGGGCGGCGAGCATGCGATCCAGAAGCTTTCCGGCGCGTCCGACAAAGGGCAGTCCCTGGCGGTCCTCCTCCTGGCCGGGCGCCTCGCCGATGAACACGAGATCCGCATGCGGGTTGCCGCTGCCGAACACGACATGGGTGCGGCCGTCGGCCAACGCACAGCGGCGGCAGTCGGCGGCCTGCCGCGCCAGCTCCTCCAGCCCTCCGCCGGTCTCCGGATCCGGCTTTCGCGGCTCTGAAGCCTGCGGAACGGATTCAGGCCGGGATGAGCTCAGGGCATGACGATACAGCGCAACCGGCGCCACGCCGATCTCGCTCAGATAGACGTCGAGAAAATCCGCTTGCGGCTGCGATTCGCCGGACACGAATCAGCCAAGCAGGCCGTCAACATTGTCCTTCGAACCGAGGTAGACCGGCACCCTCTGATGCAGCGCCTCCGGTTCGATATCCAGCACCGGCTGGCCCTTGCTCATCGCGCGCCCGCCGGCCTGTTCCATGACGAAGCCCATCGGAATGGCCTCGTAGAGCAGGCGCAGCTTGCCGCTGGTGTTCTTGTTGTCGGCGGGATACAGGAAGATGCCGCCCTTGAGCAGCGTGCGGTGCATGTCGGCCACCATCGCGCCGACATAGCGCATGCCCAGGCCCTTGTCCTGCTTCAGCCGGTCCAGGCGTTCGCCGATGCCGTCAAGCCACTTGTCCTTGTTGGCCTCGTTCACCGAGTAATAGCCGCCGGTCTCGGGGATGCGGATATCCGGATGGCTGAGCTCGAAGCGCGCATCGGCCGGATTGAAGGTGTAGCCGTGGACGCCGGCACCGACGGAGCAGACGAGCATCAGGGCCGGGCCATAGAGCACATAGCCCGCGGCAATGACATTGCGGCCGGACTGCAGCGTGTCGGAAACATGCGGCCGCTCGGAATTCGGCGTGCGGCGCCTGACGACGGAAAAGATCGTGCCGACCGGCCCATCCACATCCAGGTTGGACGAGCCATCGAGCGGATCGACCAGCACGAGGTAATCGGCATGGGCATACTCGTCGATGACCAGAAGCTCCTCCTGCTCCTCGGAACCCACGGCGCAGACAAAGCCGGTGGAACGCATCTCGTCGAGGAAGATTTCATCGGACAGCACATCCAGTTTCTGCTGCTGTTCGCCCTGCACATTCTCGCCACCGGCCGCGCCCAGCGCGCCCCGGAAGACCGCGCCGCGAAGCAGGGCCGCGATCTCGATGGCCGCGCGACCCACGCCCTGAATCACCGGCATCATCGCCGCGCCATTGGCGCCCTGCCTGGCAATACTGTTCAATGTGACTGGCATATTCCCCTCCGAAGCCGGCATGCGCGCCGGTTAATCATCTGCCCAGATGCTATCCGTTCCGACTGCGAAATACAAAACGCTCAGCCGGAAAGGCGGTGCAGCAGACGCCGGTGGATGCCGTCGAAACCGCCATTGGAAAGGATCAGCACCCAGTCGCCGGACCTGAGCTCGCCGCTGATGCGCTCGATCACGGCCGTGGCATCGTCCTCGACCCGGGCATGGCGGCCGATCGCCTCACAGACCGCATGGACATCGAGCAGCTCCTCCCGCTTCCGGCCGCGCGCATCCGCCGGCACGAACACGACCCGGTCCGCGCCATCAAAGCAGGCCGGCAGGGTTTGCTGATGAATGCGGCTGCGCATCGTGTTGCTGCGCGGCTCGACGATCACCCACAGGCGCCCCCTCCCTTCCGGCATCGCCGCCTTCGCCGCCGCCACGACGCTGCGAATCGCGGTCGGGTGATGCGCGAAGTCGTCGTAGATGCGCACACCGCCCGCCTCGCCGACCAGACTCATGCGGCGGCGCACGCCGGAAAAGCCGGAAATCGCCTCCAGGATCCGGTCCTGCGCGACCCCCATCGCATCGGCCGCCGCAGCCACGGCGCAGGCATTGGCGATGTTGTGCCGGCCGAGCTGCTGCCAGCGAACCTCGCCGAGCGGCTGCTGCTG
This sequence comes from uncultured Zetaproteobacteria bacterium, assembly GCA_964505995.1. GTDB lineage: Bacteria > Pseudomonadota > Zetaproteobacteria > Mariprofundales > Mariprofundaceae > JAJRVH01. Next base: position 11,245 of record CAZDLB010000035.1, on the reverse strand, counting down.
ACGGTAGAGGGCAAAGTGCTTGCCGTCCTCGCTCAGCGCCTGCCAGTGCCAGTCGGCCTCGGCCTTTCCCCGCTCGGCGAAGCGGATCACTCGCGACCAGCAGCCGCGCCCCAGCACATCTGCCAGATGGGCATCCTCGGCATTGACGATGACCTGGCCGGAAGCGGGCACGGTACGCAGCAGGAACTGGAACTGGCGCTTGATGGCCTCGAGATCGTCGAAGATGTCGGCATGATCGAACTCGAGATTGTTCAGAATCAGAGTGCGCGCGCGGTAATGCAGAAACTTGGACCGCTTGTCGAAGAAGGCGGTGTCGTATTCATCGCCCTCGAGCACGAACGGGCGGCCCTCGCCCAGACGGGCGCCGCCGCCGAAGCGTTCCGGAATGCCACCGATCAGAAAGCCCGGCCGCATGCCCGCCACATCCAGAACCTCGGCCATCAGGCTGGAGGTCGTCGTCTTGCCGTGGGTGCCGGCCACGACCACCGGATGACGACCGGAAAGGATCTGGCGGCCGACGAACTCCGGTCCGGAGCAGTAGTCCAGGCCGCGATCGAGAATGGCCTCGACCTCGACATTGCCGCGGCTCATCGCATTGCCGATCACGCAGAGATCCGGCGCGGGCTCCAGATTGGCCGCCGAAAACGGGGCGATCTCGACCCCGATGCCGGCCAGATAGTCGGACATCGGCGGATAGACGCCGGCATCCGAGCCGGTCACCCGCCAGCCGAGCTCCCGGGCCAGCCCGGCGATGGCACCCATGGCCGTGCCGCAGACGCCGAGGATATGCAGATGCCGTTGCATGCGCGGATGCAACCACAAAGCCCATGGCAGAAAAAGGGAAAACTGCCCCTCAAGACAGCGACATCGGCTTCTGGCAATATCGCCGCATGACGATTCATCCGCTGCCGCATCTGAGCATCGAAACCGGGCCGCAACCGCAGGCCAGCATCATCTGGCTGCACGGTCTGGGCGCGGACGGCCATGATTTCGAGCCCATCGTTCCCGAGCTTGGCCTCGATGAGAAGCTGGCCGTGCGCTTCATCTTTCCGCATGCGCCCGCCATGCCGGTGACCATCAATGGCGGCTACATCATGCCCGCCTGGTACGACATCCGGCAGAGCGATCTCGGCATCGAGCACGACCGCGACGGCATCGAGCGCTCGACCAAGGCCATCCGCATGCTGATCGAGCAGGAGGTCATGCACGGCATCCGTCCCGGCCGCATCATCCTGGCCGGTTTCTCGCAGGGCGGCGCGATGGCGCTGCATGTCGGACTGAGCCAGAGCGAGGCCATCGGCGGCATCATCGCACTTTCAGCCTACCTGCTGCTGCCCGAACAAAGCGATCGCTTTACCCCCGCATCCAGATCCACGCCGATCTTCATGGCCCATGGCATCGACGACCCCGTGGTTCCCTATGCCCTGGGCGATGTCAGCCGCCGCAGGCTCGAAGCCCTGGGCTACGATCTCGAATGGCACAGCTATCCGATGCAGCATTCCGTCTGCCCGCAGGAGATCGCCGATATCGGCCGCTGGATCAACCGGCGGCTGGGCGAAGCGAGCTAGGAAAGCTTCTCCAGGCCCTTGAACTCCTCGACTTCGACATAGACACAGGCCGGATAGATCGGCCCGATATCGAGCAGCACCCAGGACTCGCCGCGCAGCCCCAGCTCGACGTCGAAGACATCGCCCGGCGCCACCATGTCGATGATCGGCCCCGGCAGCTGCACCGGGCCGATGGCCTCCCCCTGATGGCTGAAGTTCAGATAGATGGCCTTCTCCTCGATGCGCATGACGCTGGCATGGCCCTCGATGAAACGGGAGAAACGCTGCCCGCGGACGCGCGGCGACATGCCGCTACCGGAACGCACGAAATGGTACAGAACCCGCGAAAGCCGCGCGGCGCGCACCGCTTCGGGCTCCACCTCGGCCAGTACCTCGAGAAATGCCTGCAGGCGCTCACTGGGCCACCAGTGATGCCGGTGCACAAAGGAAAGGAAATCGCGCAGGATCGCGGCATAAGCCTCGATCAAATCGGCATCGCTGGTTTCACGCAGCACGAACCAGCCGAGAAAGTCGCGCACATGTTCCGGGTCCAGAGCCTCCAGCGGCAGCGCACCGAGATCGGCGGCCGGTTCCAGATCACCGTCGAGCAGATCGATCATCTGCGCCTCGAGATCCTGCTCCCATTCGGCCAGGTCCCCTTCCTCGCTCATCTCGGGGTCCTGGAAAAGGTCGGAGAAATGGATCAGGTACTGCGCCAGCGTCTGCAGACACATGTCCGCCTGCACCTCGCCGGGCTTCCGTGCCTCGGCGGCCACAAAGGCATCGATGGCTTCCTGCAGGGTTCTGCTGGCCATCAGCGCGATCCGCCATGCATGTTCATGCGCCGGATTCTTGCCCATCGGAGGGCAAATGGCTATGTTCCGCAGCCATCACGGATGACGGGGTAACCAACGATGCAGATGAATGTCACGAGCGTTCGCGCCGGCAATATCCTCGAACTGGATGGCGGTCTCTGGCGCGTGATGAAGGCCACGCATGTCACGCCGGGCAAGGGGGTCGCGTGCATGCAGCTGGAGATGCGCAACATCGAGACCGGCACGAAGACGAACAAGCGCTTCAATTCGACCGAACGCGTCGAGCGTGTCACGCTGAGCCAGCGCAAGATGCAGTATCTCTATGCCGATGGCCGCGACCACCATTTCATGGACACGGAAACCTATGATCAGATCACGCTTTCCGAGGACATGCTCGAGAACGTGCTGCCCTACCTGCTTCCGGAGATGGAGGTCACCGTCGAATTCCACGGCGAGCGTCCGCTGAACGTGCAGCTGCCGACGACGGTCGTGCTCGAGGTCGTCGAATGCGATGCCGCCATCAAGGGACAGACGGCCACCGGATCCTACAAGCCCGGCAAGCTGGAAACGGGCGCGCCGATCATGGTGCCACCGTATCTGGAACCCGGCACCAAGGTCAGGGTGAATACCGAAACCGGGGAGTTTGTCGAGCGCGCCTAGGCCCCCCCTTCCCGATCGTCTAGAGCCCGCAGATTGGCCAGAATCCTGGCCAGCACTGCGCGACAGATCTCGAATTCTGCCGGCTCGATGCCGGCGTGGATAAGTGCGTGCAGCTCCTCGAACACCTGCCGCAGGCATTGCGCGGCCTCCCGGCCGCGCGCGGTGAGGCTTGCGCGGATCGCCCGGCGATCGCGCGGATCGGTCTGCCGCTGCACGAGGCCGGCCTTCTCCAGGCTCGAAACCAGCCGCGTCAGCGCCGCCTTGTCCTTGGCCAGGGTCTGCGCCATCTGCTTGTGTGTCAGACTGCCTTCCTGCCTGAGCAGCGTCAGAACCGCGCATTCCTCGCTTGTCAGCTTCAGCCCGTGGCGGGCACAACGGGCGGCCAGCTGCTGGCGGAAGGCATACATCAGATGATGCACCAGATAGCCGAGGCCATCCTCGAATCGCTCAGGCGTCGTCACGGACATGGCAATAAACCTAGCGGTATTGGTTGATATTGCAAATAATTGACGATATCAATATTCCAGCTACCCTTGCCGCATGCTGAAAATCCCGCATGTCCTCATCGCCGCGGCGCTGTTGCTGTCCCTCCCCCAGGCGCTTCAGGCGGAAACAGATACCGCTCTCAGCCTGGAGCAGGTGATCTCGGAGGTGCTGGCCCATCATCCGGATCTGGAGCTGGCCCGCATCGATGCGGAACAGGCCCGTGCCGATATCCAGGCCGCCCGGGGCATGCTCGATCCGATCGTCAGCGCAGGAACGGCGCTGATCGAGGACAAGACCCCGGTCTCCAGCTCCTTTCAGGCCTCGAAAACCCAAAGCGGCCAGATCAATGCCGCGATCCTCAAGCCGCTGGCCTCCGGCGGCAGCATTACGGCCAGCGCCGCGTTTACGACCCAGAAAAGAACCTTCGGCAACCCGCTGGCCGCGTCCTTCTCGCTGCTGAATCCGGAATACCGCAACCAGATCGACCTGATCTATCGTCGCCCGCTGCTCAAGGGGGCCGGCAATCCGGACTATGCCGCCGCCGCCGAATCGGCCCGCGAGGGACTGCGCGCCGCCGAAGCCGCGCGCGATGGCATCGCCCATGCCCTGAGGCTGCAGGCCATCAATCTCTATTACCTGCTGCGCTCGGACCAGATCAATGTCGCGATCGCCGAAACCGCCGTCCAGCGCGCCAGGCGCCTGCTGCAATATCAGCGATCGCG
>CAZDLB010000035.1:0-6915 GCA_964505995.1 uncultured Zetaproteobacteria bacterium | reverse complement strand
AAGGCGGCGCAGGCCCTCTTCGAGCAGGCCCGCGACCAGGACCGGATGCAGCTGGATCTTGTCGCGCAGCTGGGCACACGATCGCTCGATGCCACCGCCGGCGGCGCGCTGCGACGGAGCGGAAGCCTGAACACGCACTATGCCTCGCTTTCACTGGAGCTTTCCGATGCCATCGGCCGCAATGCCGCCCGGGCCGGACTTCGCAAGGCGGAACTGGCCCTGGAACGCATCCGGGCCGAAAAGGCGCAGCTTGCCGATCAGATAAGAACGGATCTGGCCGATGCGCTGGCCAGGCTCAGGGCGGGCATGCCGGCGCTGAAGGCGGCCGAACAGGAGGCGGCCAGACAGCGGCGCAAATTCGAGGCCGAGATGCGCCGCTACCGCGAGGGACGCTCGGATACGGCGACGATTACCCAGTTTGAAAGCGATCTGCGCGCCGCGGAGCTGCGCGCGCGACTGCAACGGCTGGATCTGGAGCTGGCCGTGCAGCAGCTGCGCTGGGCCCAGGGCCTGCTGCCGGAGCGGGAAGGAGGCGCCGGATGAAGGCCATGATTGCCTTCTTCGTGCGCCGTGGCGTTCTGGTGAATCTGATGTCGCTGATGCTGCTGGCCGGCGGCATCTATGCCGGGCTGAACATCCAGCGCGAGGCCTTTCCCAGCGTCAATTTCGATATCGTCGCAATCGGCGCCGGCTATCCCGGCACCGCGCCACGCGAGGTCGAGCAGCTGCTGGTCACGCCGATCGAACGGGAGCTGAAGAGCATCGACGGCATCAATGTCATCCGCTCCACCGCCTTCCCCGGCTCGATGCAGATCACGATCGAGGTGGATCCGAACTACGAGGATCGCTCGCGCCTGGTCTCGGATATCCAGCAGGCCATCAACCGTGCCGACCTGCCGAACGATCTGCCGGCCGATCCGGTGATCACCGAGGTCAAGTCCGAGCAGGCCCCGGTGCTGACCTTCTCGATCTTCGGCGACTTCGATCCGCTCACGCTTAAGCATCTGGGCGATGCGATCGAGGATGACGTACTGAACATCGACGGCGTGGCCAAGGTGCTGGTGCAGGGCGATCGCAAGGAGGAGATCCGCATCGTGCCGGATCCGGAGAAGATGCGCCACCACCGCGTGGCCACCGCCGATCTGATCCGGCTGATTCAGGGCTGGAACATCAACGCCCCAGGCGGCCATCTGAAGGCGCCCGATGGCCAGCGTATCATCCGCATCACCGGCGAGTTCACCTCGGCCGAGGATGCTGCGAACCTCGTCATCCGCGCCAATGATCGCGGCGAGACCCTGCGTCTGGGCGACGTCGCCCGGGTCACGCAGACGCTGGAGCGGCCCACCCGCTATGTCGCCGCCCAGGGCGATCCGGCGCTGAACATGATCATTCTGAAGAAGGGTGAGGCCGACATCATCCAGCTCGTGGACCGCGTGCGCTCCTACCTGAAGACGGTGCCGGAAAAATATGGCGAGGGTGTGAACGTCCGCATCTACAATGATTTCTCGACCATCACGCGCCTGCGCCTGGGGGTGCTGACGCAGAACGGCGCCATCGGTCTGGCTCTGGTGCTGGTGACGCTGATGCTGTTCCTGCGCCCGTCCGTGGCGCTGACGACGGCCTGGGGCCTGCCGATCATCTTCTTCTCCGGTCTGCTGGCGCTCTACATGGCCGGCGTGACGCTGAACCTGCTGACGATGTTCGGCTTCATCATCGTGCTCGGCCTGATGGTGGACGATGCGATCATCATCGGCGAGAACGCGACCTGGCACATGGAGCAGGGACTGCCGCCGGAGAAGGCCGTCATCGAGGGCACGCACGAGCTGATCGGGCCGGTCTCGGCCACGGTGCTGACGACGATCGTCGCCTTTCTGCCGCTGATGCACATGGACGGCATCATCGGCAAGTTCATCTTCTCGATCCCGGTCGTCGTCGTCACGCTGCTGCTGTTCTCGTGGTGGGAGGCGCTGTTCATCCTGCCCAACCATATCCGCGACGTGGCCAATCCCAACAAGCATCCGAAGGAGCGCTGGCTGTTCGTGAAGCTCACCGGGATCTACACCTGGTTTTTGCGCTGGGCGCTGAAGCTGCGCTATCTGACCATCCTGCTGACCGTGCTCGGCCTTGCCGGGGCCGGGCTGCTGGCTACGCAGATGAAGTTCCAGCTGTTTCCTTCCGGCGCGGAGTCCACGTTCTATCTGCGCGTGGCCATGCCCATCGGCACGACGCTGGAGCAGATGCGCGACCGCCTCAAGCAGCTGGATGTCGAGGTGCGCAAGCGCATCGACCCGGAGATTCTGGAAACCACGACGATGATCGCCGGCGAGAACAGCGCCGACCAGCGCGAGGCGCTGAAGCTGATCGGCGACCGCTTCGGTTTTGAGCGCATCATCCTGATTCCGTTCACCGAGCGCACGATCTCGGCCTACAGCGTCATGGAGCGGCTGCAGGAGGAGATTCCGCCGCTGTTCCCCGATCTCGACATCAGCTTTGCGATGCAGAAGCCGGGCCCACCCGTTGGCCGCGCACTGCAGGTCGAACTCACCGGCAGCGACGAGGCCGCGATGACGCGCACGGCGAAGCGGCTGATGGCGATGCTTGCGAAGATCGACGGCGTCTATGCGATCGAAAGCGATCTGGAGCCGGGTGATCCGGAGCTGCACATCGTGCTCGATCGGGCGCTGGCCGCCTATGCCGGCGTGGACCTGGCGACGACGGCGACGCATATCCGCGCCGCCTTCGACGGCATCCGTGTTTCCACGCTCAAGCGCGGCAAGGAGGAGGTCGATGTCACGATCCGCTTCCCGGAGTCGGCGCGCCATGATCCGGATACGCTGATGCAGCTAGAGATCCCGAATCAGCGCGGCGGCCTGGTGCCGCTTTCCAGGATCGCGCATCTGGAACAGACCCCGGGCGCCACCAGCATCCGGCACAAGGACGGCAACCGCGTCATCAATGTCTCCGCCGAGGTCGACAGCAAGGTCATCACCTCCAAGGAGCTCAACAACCGCGTCGCCGCGATGAAGGATCGGTGGCTGGCAGGCGATGCCGGGTCGGTGCATGTGCATCTGGGCGGCGAGGAGGAGCGCAGCCAGGAATCGGTGCGCGGGCTCGCCTTCAGCTTCCTGTTCGCGCTGGCCGGCATCTTCGTCATCCTGGCCATCCAGTTCAATCGCATCAGCTATCCGATCCTGGTCATGCTGGCGATTCCGTTCGGCGCGATCGGCATCATCGTCGGCTTCTTCCTGCACGGCGAACCCCTGTCCTTCATGGCGATGATGGGCTTCGTCGCGCTGACCGGGGTTGTCGTCAACGCATCGCTCGTCTTGGCCGTATTCATCCAACGGCAGCTCGATGCCGGCACACCGTGGCGTGAGGCCATCATCGAAAGCGGGCGCCGGCGGCTGCGCGCGGTGCTGCTGACTGCGATCACGACCGTCGTCGGCCTGCTGCCGACAGCGTATGGCTGGGGTGGTTTCGATCCCTTCGTCGCACCGATGGCGCTGGCGCTGTCCTGGGGGTTGATGTTCTCGACGGTGATCACGCTGTTTTCGGTGCCGGCCGCGCTCGGCGTGGCGCTGGACTGCAAGCATCTCGGCGAACGACTGCTGGCGCGCGTCCGCGCAGCAGCGGCGGCAAGTTAAAGATTTCTTCACGCGGCCTTCACAGCCCTGTCACGCCGGATGGCTATGGTTCGTACCTGTCTGGTGTCGCTCCCTCCTCCCTCCCTCCCTAGAACCGGCATCAGACACCTCATTGTGAAAAAGGCCCCGCAGTGATGCGGGGCTTTTTTGTGTGTGGCCGGCAGGGAGCATCGGCTTCAGTGATGCCCGCCCTCCTCGGCCAGTTCGCGGGCGAAGGCCTCGCGGTTGCGCGCGATGATCCACAGCAGCAGGCCGGAATAGATGAAGGTCGAGAGCATGATCACGCCGATGACGACGGCCTGGAACATCTCCAGATGCGGAAAGTCGGCCGGAATCATCATCAGCATCACGACCGAAAGCCCGCCCTTGATGCCGGCGAAGGTCAGCACGCCCCACCAGCGCAGATTCACATCGGTCATCTTCGTCGTCTGATTGGTGATGATCGCGAACTTGCCCATCATCAGCGCGCGGATCACGGTCGTGGCCAGGAACATCGCGAAAATCTCGCCCTTGTACTGCCACAGCAGGTCCACATTGATGATCTCGGCCATCGCGATGAACAGGATGGTGTTGGCCACCAGCGCCAGCAGCTGGATATCCTCCTTCGTGCGCACATGCCGGTCGCGTTCCTCGGCCGTGGCCATGATGCGCCGGAGCGCGGCCTGGATGATGCGGCGGGAACGCTGTTCGCCCTCGACCTGCTTCTGCAGTTCGGCCTCATCGGCCACGATCTGCTTCTCGTCATCGGCGATCGCCTGCGTCATCACGTGATGCACGGTGATCGTCGCGAAGATGCAGGCCAGGATGCCGGAGAGATGCATGTGCGAGTGCGCTCCGAAGATGTTCAGCAGCGCGTAGAAATGCTCGGCCAGCTCGAAGGCGCCGTAGCCGGTCATCAGGATCACCATCATCTCGGCCGTACGGTTCTCCGTCGTCTTCAGCGCCAGCAGACCGAGATAACCGACCGCAACGCCGAGCGCCGCCGAACCGAGCACGACGGTCACGGAGATCTGCGCGACATAGCCGGCGGTAATCTCGCCGCCGCCCAGCGCATACAGGCCGATGAACACGAACACGATCAGCGCCGTCGCATCGTTGAACAGGCTCTCGCCCTCGGCGAGAATCTTCAGCCGGTGCGGAAGCTCGAACTTCGAAAAGATGCTGACGACGGATACCGGATCGGTGGCCAGCACCATCGCGAACAGCACGATGACGGCTGCGACCGACAGGTGATACTCGCCGAAGATCCAGTCGGCCGTGAAGATGGCCGTGACAACCGACAGCGCCACGGCCACGACCGCGAGATAGAAAAGGCTTAAGCCATGCTCCTTCAGATCCGCGACCTTCAGCTCCAGCGAATCCGAGATCAGCAGCACCGGCAGCAGAAACAGCACCAGCGTCGCAAAGCTCCTCGGATCGGCGGTAAACAGCGGCGAGAGCGTGAAGAAATGCTCAAAGGCAAAGGCCAGCGCGATCAGCCCCAGCGGCGAGGGCAGCTTGAGCTTGTCCTCGAGCTGCAACGCCAGATACAGGATGCCGGCCACGCACAACAGGGTCAGGATCATGGTCACCTCGCTTGGATGGCCCGGGAAGGAGCCGCATTTGGCCCGGCCCGGCCATTCGGGATAGGAAAATCATTGCACTTGCGTCCGTCACGGAAGCAAGAGACAGGCCAGAATCGGCCTAGCCGCTGCCCGATGCAAGGACATAGAGGATGAATGCGCCATAGAACAGCGCATTGCCCAGCAGCCAGACCGGCCGGAGGCGACCGGAATGCATCAGAAACATCAGCCACAGCGAACCGCACAGCGCCAGGATCACCGAGGCCACGGCATGGGGGCTGTCGATATGCCAGGGCATGATCAGCATGCCGATGCCGGGGATGATCGTGCCCTGGAAGACCATCGCGCCGGTGATGTTGCCGAAGGCCAGTGTGTCGCGGCGTCGCCGAATCCACAGGATCGAGTTCACCTTCTCCGGAAGCTCGGTCGCCACCGGCACGATCAGCAGCGACACGACCAGCGCCCCGATGCCGAGGATCGCGCTCATCGATTCGGCACCCTGCACGAACAGCCTGGCGCCCCAGATCAGCGCCGCCAGCCCCAGCAGCAGCTGCGCCACGGCCAGGCCCATGCCCGGACGCAGCAGGCGCCCGGCATACAGCTCCTCGCCGGCCTCGGTGCCGTGTCCCTCGGCCACCAGCCCGGCGCTGGCCCGGATCGTGGCCATCAGATACATGAAATAGATGACGAACATGCCAACGGCCGCCAGCAGCCGCACATGCCGCCAGCTTTCGGGCAGCAGCGCGACCAGCACGGCCAGCGCATAGCCGCTGAGAAACACCGTCATGTCGCGCTTCAGGCCACTGGGCTCGGGCGTGAAGGCATCGCTCCAGCCGCGCTTGCGGCCGGCAAACCAGGCCATCAGGCCGAGGCTGAGCGTGCCGAGCATGAACGGCGCGCCGAGGATGGCGCCAAGGCCCACGGCATGGTTGACCTCGACCGCCGCACCGCCGGCGAGTACGGCAACCATTGGCACGATGGTTTCCGGCATCGCCGTGCCCACGGCCGCGAACACCGAACCGGTCACGCCCTCGGATACGCCAAGGCGCTCGCCCAGCCATTCCAGCGCATTGGTGAACATCTGTGCGGCGAGAAACACCACCACCAGCGCCAGCAGCAACAGCATCGCCGCTTCAAGCATGCCTCACCCCCTGTCCATCGAGCAGTTTCGCGACCGGCGCAAAGCTAACCCGATGCGCCGGGCTCGGTCCGAGCTCCGCCAGCGCCTGCATGTGCGCCTTCGTGCCATAGCCCTTGTGACCGGCAAAGCCGTAGCCGGGATAACGCCGATCGAGCATGCGCATGTAGCGGTCGCGGACGACCTTCGCGACAATGGATGCCGCAGCGATCGGCTGCACCGAGTCGTCACCACCGATCACGGCCTCGGTCGGCAGCGCCAGCGGCGGCACACGGTTGCCGTCCACGAGTACGCGCCCGGGCCGCAGGGGCAGACCCTCCACGCTGCGGCGCATCGCAAGCATCGTCGCCTCAAGGATATTCAGCCGGTCGATCTCCTCAACCGTGGCCATGCTTACACGGCAGGCGCGCGCGTGCCTGCGGATATGGTGATACAGCCTCTCCCTCTTCCTCTCGGCCAGCCTCTTGGAATCGCGGTACTGCCCGAGCATCGGATCGTCCGGCGCCAGCACCACCGCGGCCGTGACCACGGGCCCGGCCAGCGGCCCCCGCCCGACCTCATCAACACCGGC
>CAZDLB010000034.1:14391-16940 GCA_964505995.1 uncultured Zetaproteobacteria bacterium | reverse complement strand
GCAAGGATGAACCTGCCGCATGATGAGCTGACGGTGCTGTATCGCGTGGAGGCCATGGGCTCAGATCCGGCCAGGCTGCGCGCATCGGTCAACCGCATCTCCAGCGACATCCATGCCCGGCTGAAGCAGGAAAAGGATCTGCGGCAGACCACGCTGTCCCGGCGCATGGAGATCATCTGGCGCTATGACAATGCCAGCCGCAGGCAGGTGCGCGACGGCTGGAAGCTGGTCCAGCGCGAGCGCGTCACCACCCGCAGGCTGGCCGACGCCGCCGCATGGATTGACGCGATTGAGAAGGCCGGTGGACATCTGGATTCCCTGCAATACGGCTTCTCCGAGGCAACGCTGCATCGGACGCGGGCCTCGCTCCGGCTTCAGGCCGTGGCGGATTTCAGGAAGAAGGCCACGGAGCTGGCGCGCGCGCTGGACGCCACGAGCTTTCGCATCCTGAGCCTGAAGACGACCAGCGACCGCCCGCTTCCCTATCCGATCGCGGAAAGGGCGATGATGAAGGCCGATGCCGCACCGTCGCTGCAAGCCGGCGAGGGTCCAATCTCGGTCACCGTGTCCGGCAGCATCCTGCTGCCACCGAAGGATTACCCGGTCCGCTGAGCCACTGCTGCCCCGCTCGAAATCGATCGCTCGAAAGCGATCAGCCTGCTCTTCCATGCCGGCCCAAAGGCGAAGCCGCCCGGCCCATTGGCGGCCACGACCCGGTGACACGGCACGAGAAGCGGCAGCGGATTGGCCCGCAGGGCCTGGCCAACCGCCCGCGGGGCCGTGCCGAGCCGCGCGGCCAGTTCGCCGTAGCTGCAGGTTTCGCCAAAGGGAACCTCCCACAAGGCCTGCCTGAGGCGACCCTGAAACGCGCTCTTCGGCGCGGTCAGCGGCGGCGGGGGAAGCGGCCGCCCCGAAAAATAGGCATCCAGCCAGCGCGAAACGGCATCATCGGATGCGCCCAGCCCCTCGCATGCGCCCAGTACGAGACGGCTGCATCCGTCATGTTCGAGCTGATACCAGAGTACGCCCAGCGGTGAGCGATAAAGCCGACGCATGTCGACAGCCTAGCGCCAGCGACTAGCCTTTCCCAATGGTCTGGAGTCCCGACTGGAGCCTCTTTCTCTCCGCGCTGATCTCATCCACGCTGATGCCGGGCGGATCGGAAGCACTGCTGCTCTACCGCCTGCACGAAGGCGGCGATCCAGTGACACTCGTGATCACCGCCACGCTGGGCAATGTGCTGGGTAGCTGCATCACCTACGGCATGGGCCGGCTCGGCAACGAGGCCGTGCATCATCGCTGGCTGCGCATGGACGAGGCCAGCATCGCGCGCGCCGAGCGCTGGTTCTCGCGTTTCGGTCAGCCGGCGCTGCTGTTCGCCTGGCTGCCCGTCGTCGGCGATCCGCTCTGTCTGGTCGCAGGACTGCTGCGCAGCCCTTTTCCGTTGTTTGTCCTGCTGGTCAGCCTCGGCAAGGCCGCCCGTTACGGGCTGCTGGCCGCCGGCTTCGGCCTGGACGGCTGAGAAATCGAGCCGTCGTATTCCGCCACCGGCAACTTCCCCATCGCCGCGGCCAGATTGGCCGGCGTATAATGCTCCTGGGTGATCTTCTTTCCCTGTTGAAAGGGCGCATCATGGCCAAAGCGCTCAAGCGCCGAGCGATGAATCATCTCATTCACGTAAACCTGCCCGTCAGGCGGACGACTCATACGCTTTAGCCTCCGATGCAGCCAGCCGGCCTTCGGTGTGTGGCTTCCGATAACGCGGATCATGGGCAGCATGCGGCTGAACACATAGGCGCCGAGCGAATCATAATGCGTGCCCAGGGCATCGGGGCGGACATGGTCCGTATCCTTCAGATAGGCATCATCGAACTTCAGGCCCGTGGTCTGGCGCACGCACTGCACCATCCACAGCAGCGCATGATCGGACAGCCCGGCATCGTCGTAGCTGCCGCCGACGTTTGAATGCACGCCCGGGAACCAGGCCTGCCGCACCCGGTCCGTGGGGATCTCCACGCCCTCGGGCGCCGACCACAGCGTCGGCGTGAACGGGCCGCGCTTTTCATCGATGGCCACGGCATGAAAGCCATGGCGGATGTGATCGCCCAAGGTCGTATCGAGAAAGGCATACTTTTTATTGATGCCCCGCACCAGGTTCGCAAAGGTCCTGGCCGGAATGCCGAGCGCGCCGACCGTATCCCAGACGCCGACGCATTCGATCGGCACATCCTGCTGCCAGCGGATGCGCTGCAGATCTTCGGGCGGGCTTTCGCCCGGCCGGCGCTTGCGATAGCGCTCGAAATAATGCGTCAGCTGTTCGAGATGGTTCTTGCGGATCATCCCCAGCCAGCCGATCAGCCCGGCCAGCGAACGCGCGGTATAGGCGCCGCGCGAGAAGCCGAAGATGTAGATCTCATCTTCCGGCTCGTAGTTGTTGGCCAGGAAGCGGTAGGCGACCTTGACGTTCTCAACCAGCCCCTTGCCCGTCGCGCCGCCAAGCACCTTGTCCACCGGACCCGATGTGCCGACGCCCTTGTGATAATAGACGA
>CAZDLB010000034.1:0-14291 GCA_964505995.1 uncultured Zetaproteobacteria bacterium | reverse complement strand
CCAAGCACCTTGTCCACCGGACCCGATGTGCCGACGCCCTTGTGATAATAGACGATCTGCTCGATGTCGCCGTCGCTTGGCGCAATCGCCCGCATGATCTTGACGACATTGGTGATCTTTCCCGGCTGATCCGGCGTGTTCCAGGTTCCATCCAGGCAGACGATCAGTCGTTTCATCCAGGCCCCCGGAATCAGTAAAGATCATTCCGGGGATGGATGCAAGCCTAGCCTGCGAGCTGTGGCACCAACCTCAACGCCGCACTGCCCAGCCCGATGGCCGTCAGTGCCAGCAGGACCATCGGCAGCAGCACGATGGCCGCGGCCACGCCGGCCTTCACACGCGCATACGACACCAGGCCCTGCCAGAGCAGATAGATGTTCCACAAGAGCGCGATGCCGCCGAGATAGGGGATCGCGGCCAGCGCCATCGGCAGCGTGGCATAGGCACAGAGCTGAAAGGCATTGGCCTTGCTGAGCCGGACATCGGCAAAGCCCCGGACGGCCCAGCGCAGATAGCGCGACCACAGCCAAAGGCCGATCAGGCCCAGGCCCCACGTGGCCGGCAGCAGAAACAGCAGCAGCATGCTGTGAAACGGGATGCTCAGAAAGCTCATCGCAAAGATCACGATCGAGGCGAAGAACAGCGCATCGCGGTAATAGATGGCGCGCGGCAGGCCGGCAAAGAAGCCCTGCGGAGCAAAGATGATGCCGCGCACGGCCGGCCACAGGCTGCGCATCGGCGCCTGGCTGGAGAAATAGCCGCTGGATTCTTCGCTGCTCTGACGCATGTCGCCTCCGTTTTCCGCCCGGCCGGATGGCCGCTCAGTCTAGCCGTACATCCTCCGCAAACAAGAAGAGCAATCGCGTCAGCCGAGCGCGTGCAGCCACAATGGCAGCGTCACCAGCGACGCGGCCGTGGACAGCGTCACGGCCTCGGCATACAGCGTCGAATCAAGCCGGAAGCGATCGCAGATCACCAGGCCCAGCACCATGCTCGGCATCGCCCCCTCGATCACCACCGGGGCCAGCAATCGCTCCGGCATGCCCGCACCGATGGCGGCCGCCCAGGCGATCAGCGGCATCAACAGAAGCTGAATCACCAGCGCCGGGAACAGCACCGGGATTCGGGCCGCCCAGCCCGCCTGCCAGCGCAGCGCCATGCCGATGGAGAGCAGCATCAGCGGCACGACGGCCGAACCCAGCGTGTCCAGCGCCTCGTCCAGCCAGGCCGGCATCGGCAGCGCGAAGGCGCTGGCGAACAGCCCGGCAAGCGCCGCCCAGAGCGCCGGCACGCGCAGTAGCGCCAGCAGCGGATGCAGACGCTCGGCATGGGTGCCGTAATGCCGCGCCAGCATGATGCCGACGGTGAACAGCAGCGGCGTGCTGGCCAGCAGGTCGAACTGGATGGCGACGAACTGGCTCCATTCGCCGAAGGTCTGCGAGATCACCGGCAGGCCCAGATAGGTGAAGTTGCCGAAGCCCGATGCCAGCAGCAACGCACCGATGGCGCGCGGTGCGGATACGCCCGCAAGAAAGCCGCGCACGATGCGGCCGTTGCCGTAGAGCAGGAAGGCGGCCAGCAGCGACAGCAGCACGCAGAGCATGGACACCAGCGGGATGCGCAGCGTGTTCATGTCCACCGGCACCCGCCAGAGCACGTGCAGCACCAGCGCCGGCAGGAAGATCTGGTAGACCGCCTGCGCCAGATGCGCGCGCAGCGCATCGGCGGCCTTACTACCCAGCATCAGCCGCCAGGCCACGCCCAGCGCGATGATGCCGGCCATGCCGAGAAGAATGCTCAGCATTCCGGGAACGGACGGGACATGATCCGCCTACATCTTGTAGCGGCGCTGAAGCTCGCGCCGGATATCACGCTCCTTGAGCGCCTCGCGCTTGTCATGCTTCTTCTTGCCGCGGGCCAGGCCAATCTCCAGCTTGGCGTATCCCCGCTCGTTGAAATACAGCTTCAGCGGCACCAGCGTCAGCCCCTTCTCCCTGAGCTTGCCGATCAGCCGGCGGATCTCCTTCTTGTGCAGCAGCAGCTCGCGCGAGCGCGTCGGGTCCTTCGGATTGTTCATCGCCGCCGGCCTGTACGGGCTGATATGGCAGCCGACGAGCAGCAGCCGCTCGCCACGGATGATGCAATGCGCCTCGGACAGGTTCGCCTGACCCAGCCGCACGGACTTGACCTCGGGACCGGTCAGGATGATGCCGGCCTCGTAGGTCTCGAGGATATGATATTCATGCCTGGCGCGGCGATTGACGATGGCCATGCGCGGCATGCTACCGGCAGCCTGCGAAAGCGAAACCTCGAAAGCCGTCCAAGAAAAAGGGCGGCCCGAAGGCCGCCCTTATCAGAGGCTGAAAGCCGGTCTTACTTGACCTGCTCCTCGAACCACTCGCGGACCTCGGCCTTCTTCTTGTCGTTCAGCTTGCGATACTTCTTCAGCTGGGACTTCATGATGCCCTTCTTCGAAGCAAAGGCCGTCACCTTCGGGTTCAGATCGGCATCCGAGTTCAGGAACTCGAACACGGCATCGACCGAGCCGTAGGCTGCGACGACCTTCTCAAAGGCCGGGCCGACCTTGTCCTTGTGGCCGGAATGGCAGGAAGCGCAGAACGGCTTCGCCATCGCGGACGTGCCCGCCAGCATAAACGCAGCCGCAGCTGCAACCATCACAGTTTTCTTCATGGATTGTATCCTCCTCTCGAGATTGGGAACGACTTGCTAGCGCAAAATCATCCGTGTTGCAACTGTAGCGTTGCGCGTCCAGTACGGCAGTCGCAAAGACTGCCCCGGAAGGGGGAATAATCCCCTCCCGGGGCGCCTGCGACCCGGCCTTACGCCACCGTGAAGCTCAGTCCGTCCCTGGCGGCGCCCACCTTCAGCGTGGCACCCGGCATCAGCTCGCCGGCAATCAGCATGCGCGCCACCGGCGTTTCGACGTGGCTCTGGATGAAGCGGTTCAGCGGCCGTGCGCCGAACACCGGATCATAGCCGTGGCTGGCGATCCAGCGGCGCGCCGCGTCATCGATCTCGAGCCTGACCTCCTGATCGGCCAGGCGCTGGCGCAACTCATCCAGGAACAGATCGGCGATCTTCGCCACATCCTCCTCGGACAGCGGCCGAAACAGCACGGTGTCGTCCACGCGATTGAGGAACTCCGGCCGGAAATGCGCCTTCAGCGCGGCCATGACCTTTTCGCGAGCTTCCTCGGTGATATGGCCGCTGGCATCAATGCCGCTCAGCAGGAATTCACTGCCGATGTTGCTCGTCATGATGACGATCGTGTTCTTGAAGTTCACCGTCCGCCCATGGCTGTCGGTCAGCCGACCGTCATCGAGCATCTGCAGCAGGATGTTGAACACATCCGGATGCGCCTTTTCGACCTCGTCGAGCAGCAGCACGCAGTACGGCTTGCGGCGCACGGCCTCGGTCAGCTGGCCGCCTTCCTCGAAGCCGACATAGCCCGGAGGCGCGCCGACCAGCCGCGATACGGCATGCTTCTCCATGTATTCGGACATATCCAGCCGCACCATGTTCTCCTCGGTATCGAACAGCGTGCGCGCCAGCGTGCGGGCAAGCTCCGTCTTGCCCACGCCGGTGGGGCCGAGGAACAGGAAGGAGCCGATCGGCCGCTTCGGATTCTTGATGCCGGCGCGCGCCCGGAGCACCGCATCGGCTACGGCCTTGACCGCCTCGTCCTGGCCGATGACGCGCTGATGCAGCACCGAATCCAGACGCAGCAGCTTCTCGCGCTCGCCCTCCATCAGCCGCGTGACCGGGATATGCGTCCAGCGGGCGACGACCTCGGCGATCTCCTCTTCCGTGACCTCCTCGCGCAGCAGCGCCTTTTCCTCCTGGCTCTGCTCCAGCTCGGCCAGCTCGGCCTCCAGCTTCGGCAGCACGCCGTAGCGGAGCTCGGCGACCTTCTCCAGCTCGTAGTTGCGCTCGGCCGCCTCGATGTCCAGACGCGCCTGCTCGATCTGCTCGCGCAGGGCCTGCACGCGCCCGATCGCGCCCTTCTCCTTCTCCCACTGGGCGCGCATCGCGTCGCGCTTCTCCTTCAGGTCGGCCAGCTCCTTCTTCAGCGCCTTCAGCCGCTCCTGGCTTGCCGCGTCCTTCTCCTTCTTCAGCGCCGTTTCCTCGATCTCCAGGCGCATGACCTTGCGCGTGATCTCATCGAGTTCCGCCGGCATCGAATCCATCTCGGTGCGGATCGATGCGCAGGCCTCGTCCACCAGGTCGATGGCCTTGTCCGGCAGGAAGCGGTCGGAGATATAGCGATCCGACAAGGTCGCGGCGGCGACGAGCGCGCCATCGGCGATGCGCACGCCGTGATGCAGCTCGAAACGCTCCTTCAGACCGCGCAGGATCGAGATCGTGTCCTCGACATTCGGCGCATCCACGAGCACCGGCTGGAAGCGGCGCTCCAGTGCCGCATCCTTCTCGATATACTGCCGGTATTCGTCCAGCGTCGTCGCGCCGATGCAGTGCAGCTCGCCGCGCGCCAGCATCGGCTTGAGCATGTTGCCGGCATCGGAGGAACCCTCGGTCTTGCCGGCACCGACGATCGTGTGCAGCTCGTCGATGAACAGGATGATGCGGCCTTCGGCCTCCTTGATCTCCTTGAGCACGGCCTTCAGGCGTTCCTCGAACTCGCCGCGGTACTTCGCACCGGCCATCAGCGCCGTCATGTCCAGCGCGAAGATCGTGCGATCCTTCAGGCCCTCGGGCACATCGCCGGAGACGATGCGCTGCGCCAGGCCTTCGACGATGGCCGTCTTGCCGACACCCGGCTCACCGATCAGCACCGGATTGTTCTTCGTCTTGCGCGACAGGATGCGGATGACGCTGCGGATCTCGCCATCGCGTCCGATGACCGGATCGAGCTTGCCGGCCCGGGCCATGGCCACGAGATCGTTGCCGTACTTGTTCAATGCCTCGTACTGGGCCTCGGGCGCATCGCTGGTCACATGCTGATGGCCGCGCACGGCCTGCACGGCCTCGAGCAGGCGCTCGCGCGTCAGCCCGAACTCGCGGAAGATGCGCCCGGCATCGGTGGCATCGCCTTCGGCCGCAAAGCCCAGCAGCAGATGCTCCACCGAGATGTACTCATCCTCCATGCTGCGGGCCTGCTGCTCGGCATCGGCAAACAGCTTCTGCAATCGCTGCGTGATATAGACCTTGCCGGCCTCGCCCAGTCCGCCGGTCACCTTCGGACGGCGGGAAAGCGCCTGCTGCACGCGTTGCGCGAGCGCGGCGGTATCCACGCCGGCGCGTTCGAGAAAGCGCGGTGCCAGGCCATCGGCCTGCGCCAGCAGCTCGGCCAGCAGGTGCTCGCCATCCACCTCCTGATGATTCAGGCGCGCAGCCAGCGTCTGGCTGGATGCCAGCGCCTCGCGAACCTTCTGCGTCATGCGATTGATATCCATATCAGGTACTCCTTCGGGCCAATCCATCCGCCCTGGTCAAATCTTTCGGACTACCTGTATATGGGGCTTCAGTTCACCGAATCCAAGTCCCGGTCCAGCACGCCCAGACGCACCACCTGTCCGAGCAGTTCCTTGCGCCGGAACGGCTTCTGCACAAAGCCGGCCAGTCCGTGGCGACGCATGCGCGCGACCGCACCGGATTCGGAAAAGCCGCTGCTGATCACGATCGGCACATCATCGCGAACGGCGCGCATCGCATGGAAGGCCTGTTCGCCATCCATCTTCGGCATCGTCAGATCCAGCAGCACCATGCCGATGGCATCGGCGTGGCGACGAAAAAGCTCCACCCCCTGCTCGCCATCCCCGGCCACGAGCACCTTCAGGCCCTCGCGTTCAAGAAAACGGCGGGCCACCTGCGCCACGTCCGGCTCGTCATCGACAATCAGCACCGTGCCGCTCAGGCGATCCGGCAGATCGAAGCTGTTCGTGTCCACCATGACAGCCGCCTGGCCGGAGGCCTCGCAGGCCGGCAGATAGACGGTGAAGCACGAGCCTTTCCCCGGCGCGGAATCCAGCCTCAGGCAGCCGTGATGCCCGCGGACGATGCCCATCAGCGCCGCCAGCCCCAGGCCCGTCCCGCTCTGCTTCGTCGTGAAGAAGGGATCGAAGATGCGCTTCATGGTTTCCTGATCCATGCCGCAGCCGCTGTCGCGCACCTGGACGAAGACATAATCGCCCGGCTCCGCATCGGTGGCGCCGCTCATCCCGCGCAAGTCGGCCCGTTCCAGTCGGGCCACGCCGGTGGATACATGGATACTGCCCGGCTCTCCCCCCAGCGCATCGGAGGCGTTGGTCATCAGGTTCATCAGCATCTGCGTGATCTGGTTCATGTCGCCGCGGATATCCGGCAGATCGTCGAACAGATCATAGCTGACCTCGGCCTTCTTGCTGATGACCGTGCCCAGAAGGTCGCCGACATCGCGGATGCACTGATTGAGGTTGTGCTCGGCCACCGTCATCCGGCCCTGCCCCGAATAGGCGAGCATCTGACGCACCAGATCGGAGCCGCGCTGCGCCGCATGGAAGATCTGCTGCAGATAGTCCCGCACCGGGCTGTCCTGCGGAAGATCGAGCATCGCCAGCTCCGCATTGCCCATGACGCCGACGAGCAGGTTGTTGAAGTCGTGGGCGATGCCGCCGGCCAGCAGACCGATGGACTCCATCTTCTGCGCCTGCTGAAACTGCGCTTCCAGCTCACGGTGCTCCTCGGCGGCGCGCCTGATCTCCGTGACATCGCGGACGATACCCTCCACGCCGTTGATCTCGCCTTGTTCGTCATGGATGAAGTGGGCATTGACCGAGACATGCCGGATCTCGCCATTCTTGCGCCGGATGTCCACCTCGAAATTCTCAACCCGGCCTCCCGAGGCATGCATGGCCTCAAGCATCTTCCCGCGCGCCTCGGGTTCGACCCAGAGCTGCGCGACTGGCATGCCGATCAGCTCGTCCAGCCGGTAGCCGGTGAGCCTGCGGCAGGAAGCCGAGCCCCAGATGATGCGTCCCTCGGCATCCGTGCGATAGAAGGTGTCCTGCATGTTATCGAAGACGATCTCCAGCTCCCGCCGGGCCTGCTGGGCGGCCTCCTCGGCCTTCTTGCGCGCGGTGACATCGCGGGCGGTGCCCTCGACACCGGTGACATTGCCCGCCTCGTCATAGGTGAACTGCGAAGAAACCTCGGTATGAACGATGCGCCCATCCTTGTGCTTCAGGCGCAGCGGAAAGTTCTCGACCTTGCCGCCATTGGCCGCCAGCGCATTGAGAAAGCGCTCGCGATCGTTGGCATCCTCATACAGCATCGTCATCGGCCGGCCGATGATCTCCTCGCGCGCATAGCCCAGCTTGTCCTTCACGGAGGCCGAACACCACCGCATCCGCCCCTCGGCATCGGCGACATAGTAGGTATCCTGCATCCGGTCGATGATGCGCTCGAACTCACGGCTGGCGGCGATCAGCGCCTCGGTGCGGCTGCGCACCTGCCGGCGCAGCAGCCAGGCATAGGACAGCAGCAGCAGGAGCACGAACGCAATCACTCCGGCCGCGATCGCCAGGCGATGCTGACGCATCAGATCCAGGAACGTGACCCGGGGCTGGTAGAGAAAGGCATCGAGATCCACCTCGCGTGTCAGCAGGCCCTGGCGCGCGAAGGTTTCGGCCACATGCCGCCAGCGATCCGGATTGGAAAAGCCGATCGGCACGACATCGGCAAGCATCAGATCGCGTATGCCGTTCGCCTCATACATCAGATACTCGACCGATTTGTGCTGGCTGTTGTATCTGCTGCGGATCAGATCGACGATCTCGCGCGGATGCTCCAGCGCATAGGCCCAGCCGCGCAGCGTGGCCCGACGCACCGCCGCGGCGCGCTCGGGATGTTCGGCCAGCTCCCTGCCGGTCGTCACCAGCGTATCGCCGTAGAAATCGATACCGTAATCGCGCGGCCGGAACATGCGAAACGGAATCCCGCGCTTGCGGAGCAGAAAGGCCTCGTTGGTGCTGTAGCCGGGGAAGGCATCGGTGCGGCCATGAATCAGATCCTCGATCGAGCCGATGGGCTGGCGGATGAAATCGCCCTGAGAGATGCCGAAATGCTGCAGCATGGCCAGCACCTCGATGGTCAGGAATCCATCCTGCAGCATGACCCTGCGGCCTTTCAGATCGGCCACCGATGCGACATCATCCCGCGTATAGGCCACCTGCGGCGACTGCTGGAAGATGCTGGCCAGCACCACGACATCGCGCCCCCGGGCCCGATCGAGCAGCACGCCGGCATCGGCCACGGCATAGTCCACCCTGCCTTCCAGCAGCTCGGCCACCGGCGCATGCCCGGGACCACCTTCGATGAGCCGGACATCCAGGCCCTCGTCGGCGTAGAAACCCTTCTCCAGCGCCGCATAGTAGCCGGCAAACTGGAACTGATGCTTCCATTTCAGCTGGATGCTGACCGGCCCGGCCGCCGCCGGAGCAGTGATTGCCAGGCAAAGCAGCATGCCGAGGAAGAAACGGGCCCGGGCATTCATCGCTCCGCCTCCGGCGATGGCAGATGCCGCTGCACCTCCATGAGCAGCTCATGCACCCGAAACGGCTTCTTCACGAATCCGGCGCCGGCCTGGCGCATGCGGGCAATCTCCTCCAGCTGATGATAACCGCTGCTGATGATCACCGGCAGGCCGGGGTTTTCACGGCGTACGGCATCGAACACCTCCGCCCCGTTCACCTTTGGCATCGCATAATCGAGGATCAGCACATCCACGCGCTCCCGCTCCCGAGCATACAGCTCAAGGGCCTGATGCCCATCCTCGGCCTCCAGGACCCTGAGGCCGGCGTTTTCCAGCAGCGCCGCCCCGACCTGGCGCACCATCCGGTCATCATCGACGAGAAGCACCGTGCCGCTCATGCGATACTCGACAGGCCTGGGCGGTTTCGCCGGCGATTGCGGCCGCACGGAGGAAAGCGCCGGTATCCACAGCGTAAAGCGGCTACCACGGCCAAGCTCGCTATGGATCTCCAGGGCGCCGTGCAGGCTACGGAGCGTGCCGGCCACGGCCGCCAGCCCCAGGCCGCTGCCGGCCTGCTTGGTCGTGAAGAAGGGCTCGAAGATCCGCTGGCGCACATCCTCGGACATGCCCAGGCCATTGTCCTCGACCTCGATGAACACGAAGTTGCCCGGCTTGCTGACATGGCAGACTGGGCAGTCCCTGAAGTCGCCCAGGCTTCGATGCTCGCTTCCGGTGCGCACGACCACCCGGCATGCCCGTTCCGGCGAAGCGGCGTCCACCGCGTTCGCGAGCAGATTCAGCAGCAGTTGCTGCAACTGGGTGTCATCGGCGGAGACCATCAGGTTTTCCCCGGTCAGCTCAAGCCTCAGCTCGCCCTTTTCCTTCATCACCGCCTGCATCAGCGGCCTGGATTCATCAAGCACCTGATGGATGTCGATTCGCCTGGCCCGCCAGGCGCCCTTGCCGGCATAGGCAAGCAGCTGCCGCACGAGTCTGCGCCCGCGCTCGGCCGAGGCGAGCATCCCCTCCAGTTGCTCCCGCATCGGGTCATCCGGGCTCGTGGACATCAACGCCACCTCGGCATTGCCCATGACGCCGACGAGAAGGTTGTTGAAATCGTGGGCCACGCCACTGGCCAGCAGGCCGATGCTCTCCATCCGCTGCGCCTGCTGGAACTGTTCGGACTGGATGCGCACCGCCTGCTCGAAGATCTCCAGCAACCGCTGGTAGAAGATCACCGTCAGCACCACCAGCGACAGGCTGGCCACGGCGGAAAACAGGAACATCTTCGATGCCACCGCCACCCCAAGCTGCAGGCTGATCAGCATTTCCAGTCCCACGGCGACGAGAAAGGCCAGCGACCAGCGCAACCCCTCGCGGCGCCCCAGGCCGAAGAATGCGGCCAGCGGAAAGATCGGCAGCCACAGGCAGATCAGGATGCTGTTCGGCAGCGTGGCCAGAAACCATGCAAACAGCGCCACAATGCAGATGCGGATGCCGTTGGGGATGTCCCCTCGCTGGCGCATGTAGAGCGCCGCCAGCAGCAGCACCACGGCCAGCACGACATCGGCCACGGCCACGAACCTCAGGCCGACCTGCCAGTCGAGCAGCGCGAATATCGCAAGGAACAGGCAGCCGGCCAGAATCAGCGTGCGCGCAAAGCGGGCGCGGAAGTGATCCACGGAGGCCTGCCCCGGATCAAACGGTCCGAACAGCGCCCGCAGCAGCTTCACCGGCCCAGCTCCACGACATAGACCGATACCCGGGCCGCCGTGGCCGGATTCGAGTTCGCGATCTCGACGATCAGGTCATCCGCGCCGTCGGGATTGGCGAAGATCTCGCGGAACTCGTGATCGCCGACATGGTAGCTGCGCCGCTGCACGATGGTCTTCTCGACCTCCTCGCGCACGCGCAGGATATGGAAGGTCAGCGGCCCCGCCGAGTCCGACAGCAGCGACACCTCGTAACGACCCGGGCGGTTCGGCATGTCGAAGAATTCATGCAGCTTCTGGAACGGCGGCACCTTCACCTCACGGTAGTACAGATACTCCTGCTGCTGGGCGAATGCCTGCGACGGCAGCATCGCGGCCAGAACCAGTCCGAAAAGGGCCTTCCTCATGCGCCGCCATCCCCGGTTTCGATCTGATACTTGTCGCACAGATAGCGCATCTTGTCCTTGGCGCGGTCGCCAAAACCCAGCCAGCGTCCGGCCCTGGCCTTGACATGCTGGTTCCGCTCCAGCGCCGCCTCGATCAGTCTGCGCTCGAAGGTGGCCAGAATCTTCTCGGCACGAATGCCCTCATCCGGCAGCTGTGCCAGCCAGCGGCTCAACGGATCCTCATCCTCATGCACCGGCTGCGGGCCGGCCAGCGGCGGCAGCTGATCGAGCACCTCGCCATCGGCCAGCACCACCGCGCGCTCGATCACGTTCTCCAGCTCCCGCACATTGCCGGGCCAGCTGTAGCGCTGCATCTGCTGGAGAACCGGCTCGGCGATGTCGCGGATCGGCTTGCCGCACAGGGCTGCCTTGCGCAGCAGGATCGCCCGCGCCAGCTCCGGAATGTCCTCGGCATGCTCGCGCAGCGCCGGCACCGCAATCTCGACGACGTGAATGCGATAATACAGATCATCGCGAAATTCGCCGGCCGCTACCTTCTTCTCCAGATCCTCGCGCGTGGAACAGATCAGGCGCACATCCGAACGGATGATGGCCTCGCCGCCCAGGCGGGAAAACTCGCCCGACTCCAGCACGCGCAGCAGCTTGGCCTGCACCGGCATCGGCAGGCCGGCCACCTCGTCGAGAAAGAGCGTGCCGCCGCTGGCCCGTTCAAACCAGCCGAGCTTGCGCCTGCCGGCCCCGGCAAAGGCCCCCTTCTCGTAGCCGAAGAGCTCGGACTCGAGCAGCTCGGCGCTCATCGCAGCGCAGTTGATGGCGATGAACGGCTTGTCGGCGCGCGGGCTTTCGGCATGCAGGCGCCGCGCAACAAGCTCCTTGCCGGTACCGGTTTCGCCACGGATCAGCACGGTTGAAGGGGCCGACGCAACCTGGGCGATCAGCTCGCGCAGGCGGTCCATGGCCTCGGAGCTGCCGAGCAGGTCGAGATTGATGCGGCTCTCCAGCGCGCGGCGCATCTCCTGCTCATGCACAGCCTTGCCCCGGGCCTCGAGCGTGCGGTCAATCGCGCCCTTGACCTCATCGGGATCAAAGGGCTTGCCGAAGAAATCCCGGGCGCCGAGCTTGCGCGCCCGCGTCGCCAGACTGCGCTGGTCATGGCCGGTGATCACGACCACCGGCGTATCCGGGCTTTCCCGGGACAGCTTCTGCAGATAGGCGATGCCGATCTCGGGGTTGTCCGGCTCCGGCGGCAGGGCGAGATCGAGCACGACCAGATCCACGCGATTGCCCGCGAGCTGTTCATCCGCGCTCTCAAGATCCCCTGCCTCCAGGATCTGGTACTGATCCTTGAGCAGCAGCTTCAGGTTCAGACGATTGATGTCATTGTCGTCAACGACCAGCACACACTGCTTCATGCCCTTGCCTCCTCGGTCTGCTCCGCTTCATTCCTCGCATGATCCTGCCATAATGGCAATCTCAGCCTGAAGGTGGAACCTTTCCCCGGCCCTTCGCTCTCGGCGGTAATCTCTCCACCATGCGCCAGCATGATGCGGCGGCTCAGATAAAGGCCGATGCCCAGGCCGTTGGCCTTGCTGGTGCCAAACAGCCGGAAAAGGCGATGGCGGAGAAAGTCCTCGGGAATGCCGATGCCGCTGTCGGTCACGCGAATCTCGACCCAGGGCACGCCGTCGATTTCAATGCTTTCCGCCGCGATGACCAGCTCACCCTGCCCCTGCATGGCCTGCACGGCATTGTCGTAGAGGTTTTCGAGCACGCCGCGCAGCAGATCCTCATCGCCGGCCACCGGCGGCAATGCCGGAATCTCGCGCCGGAGCACGATGCCTTCCGGCCACAGGCGCTCGCGGATCGAGGCGTGCAGCAACGCGCCGATGTCCAGCGGCGCGATGGACGGGTTGACCGGCGCGCGCGGATCGGCCATGCGCTGCATCAGCGTCTGCATGCGATTGGTCACCTTACGGATGGCCGTCACGAGCCGCTCGATATCCTCGCGATCCAGGCGACCCGATCCCAGATGATGGGCCAGAAACGACAGGTCATGCAGCCGGTTCTTCAGATCGTGCGAATGCAGCTGACGGGTCACGCGCGACAGCGAATCCAGCCGTGCCGCCTCGGCCTGCTGATGCGTCAGCCGGGCATGTTCGAGGCTCATCGCCGCAAAACGGGCCACGCTCTCCAGACCCTGCCGCTCCTCCTCATCCAGCGGCCAGCCATCGGTTCGGGGCCCCAGCCACAGATAGGCATCACCGCTGCCGCGCGGCAGCTTCAGACACAGCTCATAGGGAGCGGGGCTGCCCTGCCGGTCCTCGGGGATCGGCGGCGCATCATGCGGATGGAAATGACAGCGCCCCTCGGGAAGGTCGCGTTCATCGAGCGCGGCGAAGCTGCGGTGGCAGACCTTGCAGATGCGTTCGAGCAGGGCCTTTTCGACATCCTGAACCGGAAGCTGGGCCAGATCGCCGGCTCCGAGCTGACGGATCGCGGCCAGCAGATCGAGCTGGCGGCGAAAGAACAGCCGGTCCAGGCCCCGCTGCATGGCCTGCACCAGCGGTGCATAGCCAAAGGCCGCGGCAATGGCCGCGATGACCATCGACCACAGGGAGACCGGCTGCCCGGTCAGCGCATAGACCAGCGACTCGGCCAGCATCAGCACCAGACCAAAGACCAGCACCGCCGCCAGCGTGGCAATGAGATAGGCGAGGGAATGCATCACCCGCCGGAAGAAATACATCAGGCGGATGGACAGCGGCGAGTGTTCAGTCTGCAGCAAGCTCCAGTCGCTCAAGACCGGAATCGAACGCCTGCATCGCGGCCTTCAGCGTCTCCAGATCATCGCCCTTAAGCGGCGTGAGCGGCAGGCGGATCTCGCCGCCGAACCAGCCCATCAGATGACATGCGGCCTTCACCGGAATCGGATTGGACTGGACGAACATCGCGGCGTTCAGCTCCCGCAGCGAGAACTGCATCCTGCGTGCCCGTTCGAGATCGCCCTGCCGCATCGCGTCGGTCAGCGCCCGCATCGTTTTCGGGGCGATGTTCGAGACCACGGAGATCACGCCGCGGCCGCCCAGGGCCATGAACGGCAGCACCGTCGCATCGTCGCCGGAATAGAACTCGATGCGACCCTCGCAGGCGGCCATCGTGTGCGCCAGCTGTTCCATGCTGGCCGTCGCATCCTTGATGCCGACAATATTGCTCAGCCGCGACAGCCGCCCCACGGTTTCCGGCAGAATGTTCGAGTTCGTCCGGCCCGGCACATTGTAGATCAGCTGCGGCAGGTGCACGGCCTCGGCCACGGCCCGGTAGTGCCGGTAGATGCCCTCCTGGGTCGGTTTGTTGTAGTAGGGCGAGATCAGCAGCGCCGCATCGGCGCCCAGCTCCCTGGCCGCGCGCGTCAGCTCGATGGATTCCGCGGTGTTGTTGCTGCCGGTGCCGGCGATGACCGGCACGCGCCCGCGAACCTGCTCGACGGCCATGCGGATCAGCTGCTTGTGCTCATCGAAGGAAAGCGTCGCCGCTTCGCCGGTCGTGCCGGCCGGAATCACGGCCTCGACGCCGGCCTCGATCTGCCGTTCGATATGGGCGCGGAACGCTTCCTCATCGATGCGACCGCCGGCGAAAGGGGTGACCAGCGCTGTCATGGTACCGTGAAACATGCAGACCTCC
>CAZDLB010000033.1:6432-17193 GCA_964505995.1 uncultured Zetaproteobacteria bacterium | reverse complement strand
ACCGGCAACAGGGCGGTAAACTCACGCTCATTCATAGGTCATTCATCCGACTACTAACGCTCCCCCAGACAAATCAAGAACCGCTTCGACAAATTGCGCCTCGATTTGAGGTATGAAACGCCCTCAAGCCGCAAGCGGCGTGACCTCGTCCAGCTTGCCAGCCAGGGCATCCTCGGCCTTCTCGAGATCGTAACGGGCCTGAAGATTCATCCAGAATCCGGGCGCCATGCTGAAATATCGACCGAGCCGGAGCGCGGTATCGGCGGTGATGGCGCGCTTGCCATGCACGATCTCGTTGATCCGGCGCGGGGGAACCTGGATGTCCTTGGCCAGCCGGTACTGGCTGATGCCGTGCTCCTCAAGGAATTCGGCCAAATGCTCACCGGGATGAATGGGCTGCATGCGTTTGCTCATAACGACCTCCTAATGATAATCCACAATCTCGACATCATGGGCATGACCATCCTTCCAGACGAAGCAGATGCGCCACTGGTCGTTGATGCGAATGCTGTGCTTCCCTGCCCTTGAACCGCGCAATGCCTCCAGGTGATGGGACGGTGGCAGGCGCAAATCCTCCAATGAAACAGCGGCATCGATACGATCCAATCGCATCTTGGCCCTCCGTTGAATGGCCTGCGGCAGTTTGCGGGAAAATGTCCGTCGAAAGATTTTCTCTGTTTCACTGCACGCAAAGCTCTTGATCATCACTAGACCATAGCGCAACTCGTTAATAACGTCAATCGTTATGTCCTGGATACATTCGCATAAACATTGTGAATACCCTTCTCCCAATCCATCATTGCTTTATGGATCAGGTGGTTGCTCTTATCGCTGCATTCGGGCCGGACGGACGACTGCTGCTTCTGAAGCGCCCGGATGATGCGCATCAGGGCGGGCTGTGGTCCTTTCCCGGAGGCAAGGTCGAGGAGGACGAGATGCCGCTGCAGGCCGCGGTGCGCGAGCTTCTGGAGGAAACCGGGCTGAAGGGCAAAGCCTGGCGGCATCTGGGCAAGGTGGTTCATGACTATGCGGACCGCAAGCTGCATTTCCTGTTCTTCGTCTGCCGCTGCCCGGATGTCTCGAATCTTGCCTGCGAGTCCGAAGCGGCCTGGGTGCGTCTCGAGGATCTGCGGGATTACCCGATGCCCGAGGCAAATGGCAAACTGACGCCGATGCTGCTCCTGCCCGAGGTCACGGATTATCTGAAGGCTTCGGGCCTGAAGAAGGGCTAAATCCCGCCGCCGCCGAGAAAGCGCTCGAGCTTCTCCTGCTCCTTCTGCTTGTCCTTCTCCAGCTGC
This sequence comes from uncultured Zetaproteobacteria bacterium, assembly GCA_964505995.1. Classification (GTDB taxonomy): domain Bacteria; phylum Pseudomonadota; class Zetaproteobacteria; order Mariprofundales; family Mariprofundaceae; genus JAJRVH01. Next base: position 15,895 of record CAZDLB010000033.1, on the reverse strand, counting down.
TCGTCGGCCTTCGCCTTCTCGCCCCTGGGCTGCGGATGGAAGGTGTCGATGCGCGCATCCACGTCCTCGATCATCTTGATCACATGCCGCAATGCCTCGGCCACCGGGTTGGCAAGCAGATGATGGTCGAGATTGATCTTGCCGTCCTTGATCAGCGACTCGGTCGAGCCGACGACGGTACCCGGGATGCCGACGACGGTGGAATGCTTGGGCACATCACGGAAGACGACCGAGTTCGCACCGATGCGGGACTGCTCGCCGATCGTGATCGCGCCGAGCACCTTGGCTCCGGCGCCGACGATGACACCGTCCTCGAGCGTCGGATGCCGCTTTTCCTTCTCCCAGGTCGTGCCGCCGAGCGTCACGCCGTGATACAGCGTCACGTCATCGCCGATCTCGGTCGTTTCGCCAATGACGATGCCCATGCCGTGATCGATGAAGAAACGGCGGCCGATCTTCGCCCCCGGATGGATCTCGATACCGGTCAGCCAGCGGGCCAGATGCGAAATGAAGCGCCCGAGCCAGTAGAGCCTGTGCGTCCAGAAGAAGTGGGCGATGCGATACGCCCAGACCGCATGCAGCCCCGGATAGCAGAAAATGACCTCAAGGACCGAACGAGCGGCCGGATCGCGGTCAAACGCAATGCGGATGTCTTCACGCAGGGAACGAATCATGCGCCAAGCCTATCACGGATCGAATCGCAAATGGATACGAGGCATGCCGATGGCGCGGCAACGGTCCACAGCGCGCCGGATGACAGGTGCCGCGCAGCCCAGTCGCGCACGGCATCGGGCGATACCTCGCGTATGGCCGCCACCCACTCCAGTGGCGAGCGCAGTTCGGCCTCGTCGAGCAGGCCTCCGAGGTAGAGCATCTGGCCCTCGACCGAATCCAGGCCCATGCGCAGCTGGACCTCCAGCTGCCTTCCGGCCCGCTCGATCTCGGCATCGTCCAGCGTCTCCGGAAAGGCACCGATCACATCCGCAATGACCGCGCCGCACTCTGGAGCATGCTGCGGCTCGGTGCCGCAGGTGACACTCCAGCTGCCGGTGTCGCTGAGCAGGCCGAGATGCGAGCCGACGCCATAGGCAAGGCCGCGCTTCTCGCGCACCTCGCGGAACAGCCGCGAACTCATGCCGCCGCCCAGCGCCTGATTGGCCAGCCAGGCAACAGGCCGCTCCTCCGAGGCCACCGGGATGCCGGGAAAGGAAATCACGATCTGCGCCTGCTCACCCTCGCGCGTAAGCGCCTGCATGCCGTCGGCCGGTGTCACGGGCCTTCGATCACCGCGACCCGGACCCGGCTGGCCGGGAAGTTCGGTGGTCAGGCGCTGCCAGGCCTTGAGCAACGCCTCATGCTCGATGCGGCCAGCCGCGGCGATCAGCATCCTCGACGGAACATAGGTGGATGCCCGCCACTGTCGCAGGCTGTCAGCATCCATCGCGGCCAGGCTGTCACGATGGCCGAGAACGGGACGACCCAGAGGGTGCGAGGCATACAGCGCCGCGGTATGCTGATCCATCACCCATTCCTCGGGATTGTCGTCCACCATGCCCATCTCGGCGAAGATGACCTCGCGCTCGCGCAACCATTCCTGCTCGGGCAGGCTCGGTCGCAGCACCATCTCGGCCAGCAGGCCCAATGCCTCGGTCCATTGCTCATGCAGCACATGCAGATGGAAGCATGTGCGTTCGCGCGAGGTGAAGGCGTTGGCATTGCCGCCGAGATCATCCAGCCGCTCGGCCAGCGCGTGCACATTCATGTTCTCGGTGCCCTTGAACACCATGTGCTCCAGCGCATGGCTGGCGCCGGCCAGTGCCTCCGGCTCGTCACGGCTGCCGACATCGATGAAGATGCCGAGCGCCACGCTCTGGGCCTCGGGCATCGAACGGCTGGCCAGCCGCAGGCCGTTGTCCAGCCGGCTCTGCCGATAGAAAGGACTTGCGACCACGGACTAGGCGCGCAACGCAAAGGAGGCGGGCTTGCGCCCACCTCCTGCGAACGGATGCTTACGCAAGCGCATCAGCCCTCGGCCGGTTCCTCTTGCAGCGCCTTCATGGACAGACGGATCTTGCCCTGGCGATCCACCTCGAGCACCTTCACGCGCACCTTCTGGCCCTCCGAAAGCTCGTCGGAAACCTTCTCGACGCGGTGGTTGGCGATCTGGGAGATATGCACCAGGCCGTCGGTGTTGCCGAGGATGCGCACAAAGGCACCGAAGTCCATGATCTTGACCACGGTTCCCTCGTAGACCTTGCCGACCTCGACCTCGGCGACGATGTCCTCGATCATCTTCTTGGCCTTCTCGCCGGCCTCGCCGGTCAGCGCAAAAATCTTCACCGTGCCGTCATCCTCGAGATCGATCTTGGCGCCGGTCTCGTCGCAGATGCCACGGATGACCTTGCCGCCGGCGCCGATGACCTCGCGGATCTTCTCCGGCTTGATCTTCATCGTGAACATGCGCGGCGCATGCGCGGCGATGCTCGGCCTTGGCGCGGAAATGCACTTGTCCATCTCATCGAGGATATGCATGCGCCCGGCATGGGCCTGGGCCAGCGCCTCCTTCATGATCTCGCGGGTCAGGCCACCGATCTTGATATCCAGCTGCAGCGTCGTCACGCCCTCGCGGGTGCCGGCCACCTTGAAGTCCATATCGCCGAGATGATCCTCATCGCCGAGGATATCGGTCAGCACGGCATAGCCGTCCTCCTCGAGAATCAGCCCCATGGCCACGCCGGCCACGGCCGCCTTGACCGGCACGCCGGCATCCATCAGCGCCAGCGAGGTGCCGCAGACCGAGGCCATCGACGAGGAGCCGTTGGACTCGGTGATTTCGGAAACGGCACGGATCGCGTAGCCGAAATGCTCCAGCGTCGGCAGCACGGCCTCGACACCGCGGCGCGCCAGACGGCCGTGGCCAATCTCACGGCGCCCCGGAGGGCCCATGCGCCGCGCCTCGCCAACGGAGAACGGCGGGAAGTTGTAATGCAGCATGAAGCGCTGCTTGGACACGCCTTCGAGCGACTCGGTCAGCTGCATGTCGGACTCGGTGCCCAGCGTGATCGTCACGAAGGCCTGGGTTTCGCCGCGCGTGAACAGCGCCGAACCGTGCGTGCGCGGCAGCAGGCCGACCTGACAGTCGATCGGGCGCACCTCGTCGGTGGCGCGACCGTCGATGCGCGGGTTGCCGGCCAGGATCGAGCGACGCACGACATGCTTCTCCAGGCTCTTCATCGCCGAGGACACATCGTTCGGCGAAAACTCGCCCGGCTCATCCTCCGTTCCGGCAAAGCGGGCCTGAGCCTCGGCTCGCAGCTCCTCCAGCCGCGCCGAGCGGGTGGACTTGTCGGAGATCGAATAGGCCTCGCGAACCTGGGCCTCGAAGGCCTCGTTGACGGCCTGCTGCACCGCCTCGCTGCCGGCCAGCTCGACCTTCAGCTTTTCCTTGCCGGCCGCGGCCACAAGCTCCTCGATCGCATCGATGACCGGCTGATAGCCCTCCTGACCGAAGATGATCGCGTCGATCATCTGCTCCTCGGACAGCTCGTTGGCCTCGGACTCGATCATCAGCACCGCATCGCGGGTGCCGGCCACGACCAGATCCAGATCGGACTTCTCCATCTGATCATAGGTCGGATTGAGCACGAACTCGCCGTCGATCAGGCCGACGCGGGAAGCGGCAATCGGACCGTTGAACGGGATGTCGGAAATCGCCAGCGCGGCGGAAACGCCATTGATGGCGATGATGTCCGGATTCGTGTATTCATCCGCCGACATCACCGTGGCGATGACCTGGGTCTCATGGAAATAGCCCTTCGGGAACAGCGGCCGGATCGGGCGATCGATCAGGCGGCTGGTCAGCGTTTCCTTCTCGGAAGGGCGCCCCTCGCGCTTGATGAAGCCGCCGAGAAAGCGGCCGGCGGCATAGGTCTTTTCCTGGTAGTGCACGGTCAGCGGCAGGAAGTCCACGCCCTGGAGCGGCTGCTTCGCGGCCGTGGCTGCGACATGCACGACCACGTCGTCCACCTGCGCCATGACCGAGCCTCCGGCCTGACGGGCGATGCGTCCGGTTTCGAATGAAATGGTACGGCCACCGATATTGGCCGATGCGGTTTTGATCTTGAACATCGTCTTTTCCTTTATGCGCTCATGTCCCTGGCGTGGTTGCGAAGCGGCAATAAAGAAAAAGGCGGCCCCGAACGGAGCCGCCGATGGTGTCTAGCGACGCAGGCCCAGACTCTCGATCAGGGCGCGATAGCGTCCGAAATCCTTGTTCTTCAGGTAGTTCAGAAGATTGCGGCGCTTGCCGACCATCTTCAGCAGACCACGACGGGAATGGTGATCCTTGTGATGCGTCTTGAAATGCTCGGAGAGCTGATTGATGCGCTCGGTCAGCAGAGCGATCTGCACTTCAGGCGAACCGGTATCGCTCTCACTGCGGCGATACTTTTCAATTACTGCGTTTTTTTCTTCCAGCGCCAAAGACATGAACGTTGTTACCTCGAGTTATCTTTCCTTGTTATAGGGCGGCGAACAATAGCGAGCTGCAAACGGCCATGCAAATATTTATTGCGCTCCATCCTCAGCGAAAACCGGTTCAGCCCCGGGGCCGCGACGCAATCAACCGGCCAACGACGGCAGCGCCGACCGCATCGCCATAGACATTGATCGTCGTGCGGCAGCGGTCGAGGAACCAGTCGATGGCCAGGATCAGACCGATGCCCTCCAAGGGCAGGCCGACGGCCTCGAGCACGATGACCATCGTCACGAGCCCCGCCTCGGGGATGCCGGCCGCGCCGATCGCAGCCATCGTCGCGGTCAGCAGCACCAGGATCTGCTGACCAAAGCCGAGAGCCACGCCGTAGGCCTGGGCGATGAACAGCACGGCCACGGCTTCGTACAGCGCCGTGCCGTCCATGTTGATCGTCGCGCCGAGAGGCAGCACGAAACGCCGCGCGTTCTCCGGCACGCCGGCATTCTTCACGCCCTCAAGCGTCAGCGGCAGCGTGGCGCTCGACGATGCTGTGGAAAAGGCCGTCATCAGCGCCGTGGCCAGATGCCGCAGATAGTCCAGCAGGACCCTTCTGGCCAGCAGCATCAGAATCAGCGAAAGCATCACGGCATGAGTCAGCAGGCCCGAGATCACGGCCAGCGCATACTTCGCAAGCCCGGCCAGCTGCGCGAAAAAGGCCTCGCCGCCGCCGGCCGCGCCGAGCCTGGCGGCAATCAGCGCAAACACGCCGATCGGCGCGAACAGCATGACCCATTCCACCAGTTTCATCATCGCCTCATTGAGCCCGTCGAAGAAACGCACAACCGTTTGCCCGCGCTCGCCCAGCATCGACAGCGCCGCGGCAAAGGCGATGCAGAAGACGATGATCGGCAACAGCTTCATCTCGGCTGCGGCCGCGATGATGTTCGGATGCACGAGCGACAGGATCAGATCGGAGAGGCCGACATCGCCGGCCGCAGGCATCGGCGCCTCGTCAGCCTGTCCAAGCGGCACACCGACGCCGGGCTGCCAGAGATTGGCCATGACGAGGCCGATGGAAACGGCCAGAAAGGTCGTGCAGGCATAATAGGCCACCGACAGCCCGCCCAGGCGGCCGAGCCTTCGCACATCGCCCAGGCCGGCCACGCCGGTAATCACGCTGGCCGCGACGAGCGGCACGATCAGCATCTTCAGTGCCGTCAGGAACAGCTCGCCCAGCCATGCGACCGACTGCATGGCCTCGCCCCAGAAATAACCGGAGAAGCCGCCGGCCAGGATACCGGTCAGCATCAGCAGCAGCAGACGGTTTTCCATCCCCGATCTCATGCTCCCTCCTTCGGCCCTGCCTCCCGGGGCCGATTTGCCGCCGGGCCGATCAGGGCCTAGCCTGCCGGGCCTGGCTTCCGGACGCCAGCCCCACGGCCAAACCGGCCTGACTGAAAAGGAGCGCGCAATGACCGAACTGCCCGCCGACAAGAAGGATATCTCGATCGTCTGCTTTTCCGGCGAATTCGACAAGCTGCTCGCGGCCTACACGATCGCCACGGGGGCTGCGGCGACCAACCGCAAGGTGACGATGTTCTTCACCTTCTGGGGCCTGAACGCGCTGAAGAAGGATCGCGGCCGCAAGGCCATCGGCAAGGACTTCCTGTCGCGCGCCTTCAACTGGCTGATGGGCGGGCGCAACAACCTGCCGCTCTCGCGGCTGAACTTCGCCGGCGCCAGCCCCAGGCTGATGAGCGGCATGATGAAGAAGAACCATGTCGCCCAGCTCGACGAGCTGATGGAGGCCGCCATCGCGCTGGAGATCCGGCATTTCGCCTGCGAGATGTCGATGCATATCCTCGGCGTGACCAAGGAGGACCTGATCGACGAGGTGCAGGAGGTCGTCGGCGTCGCCACCTTCCTGAACGAATCCGAAAACGCCCACATCATCTTCATCTGAGGTCGCCATGAAGCATTTTCTCGACATCACGCAGGAGACCTGCCCGATGACCTTCGTCAAGGTCAAGCTGCAGCTGGCGAAGATGGGCAAGGGTGAGCAGCTCGAGGTGCTGCTCAATGACGGCGAGCCGCTGGAGAACGTGCCGCGTTCCTGCGAGGAGCAGGGATACAAGGTGCTGTCGATCGAGCCGACCGACGAGGGCCGGCATCTGGTGCTGATCGAGAAATAGGCGGGCTTGCCGCGGCACGAGGATCCCCCGTGCTTAGCGTATCCGCGGCCAGCCGCTCATGTCCCCTCCAACGCCCGCCGGGCCTGGATCAGCGCCCTGGGCTTGCCGATATCGTACCACAGCCCGCGATGGTGCAGACCGGCGCAATCGCCCAGACGCATCTGCTCACGCATCGCCTCGACCAGCGACCAGGGCCGGTCGGCCGGCCATGGCAGCAGCACATCCGCCCGCCACAGCGACACGCCGGCGAAGGTCAGCCGCGGCTCGCCTTGCTCAATGACCCGCCCGCCACGGAGCGCGAAGTCGCCGGCGGGGTTTTCCGGCGGATTATCAACCATTGCCAGCGCGCAGGCATGATGCTGCAAGCGCCCGGCCAGACCTCCAAAATCGATATCGGAGATGATGTCGGCATTGTGCACGAGCACCGGTCCGTCACCCGGAAGCAGCTCCATGGCGCGGCGCACGCCGCCGCCGGAATCGAGCAATTCCTTCTCAGGGCTGTAGGCCAGACGAACACCCCAGCGGCGACCATCCCCGAGCGCCCCGGCCAGAAGCTCGCCATGATGGTGCAGATTGATCGCGATCTCGTGGACTCCCGCTGCGGCCAGCCGGCGGATGACATGCACGATCGCCGGCTCACCGGCCAGCTGCATCAGCGCCTTGGGACGGTGCCGGGTCAGCCATTTCAGCCGCGTGCCCAGCCCGGCCGCGAGCACGACGGCGCGCTCGGGCCTCACAGCAGCACCTCCGCGCGCGGCTTCGCATCCCGGGCATCATCCTTCTGCTCATGGCAGAGCGTGATCTGATCCCGGGAAACGCCGCGTTCAAGCAATCCCTCGACGGCGCGCCCGGTGCGGGCCTGCGCCAGTTTTTTCCATGCGTCGGGCCCGCCATCCACGAGTTTCGCCTCCCCCCCGGTCACAACACCGCAGACCGCGACCGAGAGCTTCGGATGCCCGGTCAGGAGTTTCGCGACACGCGCCAGCGACTCCGATGCCTCGGGGGCCAGCGCAGCCAGCCCCGGCCGGAAGAATACCGGCGACAGGCGCATCTTCAGGGACTGCTCGCCCAGCCACTGAACCGCATCGATGGCCATGCCGTAGGGCTGGAACAGATTCTTCACATAGCCCAGCGCCGCCTTCTTCAGTGCGCCGACCATGGCCCTGGCATAGACATTCTGCAGACCGATGCTCAGGCCCTTGATCGACTTTCCGGGCTGCAGCGCAAACGGCACCTCCAGCTCGATGACGTCATTGGCGTCGCGCAGCAGATCGAGCGCCGCATCCGGACTCAGACCGATGGCCGTACGGAGGGCATCGAGCCGCTTGGAGCTGGCGTTCGAGACTCGCAGATGGATCATCTTCAGCCTGGTTTCTGCGCTTAGCCCTCCGTCCTTCAGCGTGGCCCCGGCATCCATCTTGATGCGCCCGGCATCCAGCCTGAGCCCGAATTCCCGTTCGGCGAAGCGGGAGAAGGGAGCCGCCTCCATCTCCATGGCCATCGTGACACTGCCGGCGACGGGGTGCGCAAGGGCTGCGAGATTGCCGTGAACGCGCACGCGCCCGATCTCGGGAGATTCGCCGACGCGCAGCCGGGCAGAGAATTCGCCGCCAAGCTCGGGCTTTGCGGAATCCAGCGCCGGCCAGCCAAGCTTCTCCACGACGATCAGCGGCAATGCCGGCGCGTCCGGTCGGCTCAGGTGCAGGCGCCAAGGCCGGTCGGTGCCGCCGGCCGCGATGCGCCACTCAGGCTTCTCCCCCTGCCGCTGGCGCAGCATCCCATGCAGCGGCACATCCAGCGCATCGATGAAAGCCTCTCCCTGCTCGCTGCCAAGTTTCAGGTTCTCGCCATGGAGGAGGGCCTGCAGCTCCACCTTCCGGCTGGAGCCCGGAACGAAGCGCTGGCGACCCTGCACGGTCAGCTTCCCGGCCGAGACCTGCATCTGCATGCCGCTGGCCGACAGGCCATCGACACGGACCGTTCCATTGAATTCCAGCGCGCCATCGCGGAGCGAATAGCCGGCCTTGCCGCTGAGCAGGCCATCCTCGGCCTGCATGCGCACGCCCGACACCGACGCCTGCGGCCCGATGAAACGCCATTCACCGTCGTGAACCAGCCGCAGATCATCCGCATGCAGCGCCACGCTGCCGCCCGATTCGGAGCGCATGGACCATGTAGTGCCATCCTTACGCTTCCATGCCATGTCCGCCTTGCTGCGCAGGCTGAAATTCCAGTTGCCGGCATTCGGGATGCGATCCAGACGCAGCCAGCGCAGCTGAACGCTGCCCCCCTGGCCATCATCATACTGGCTGCGGCGAACCTCGAGCGTTTCCAGCGTCAGCGGCGGCTGCTTCAGCAGCCCCTGAAGGGCCGGAAAATCCATTTGCCCGGCTGAAGCATCGCGCGCCAGCAGGCCCGGCTGAAGCATCAGCCCCTCGATCTCGAGCGATAGGAGCCGAATCTCTCCGTGCAGCAGATCGGGCCACGACCAGGACAGATCAAGGCGACGCAGGCTTCCCAAAGGCGATCCTCCCGTGCCGGACAGGTTCATCCCGAGCAGCGTGAGTCGCCCGTCCCAGAAGTGCGTGCGGATGGTCTCGATGCGCAGCGCAAAACCGGCCTTGCCGGCCTGCGATTCGATCACGGGTCCGGCCAGCCGGCCGAGCCAGCGATCGATGGACACCAGCGCAAGGCCCAGCGCGAGGCACACCGCCATCGCCAGCCTTCGCCGGGAAAACAGACGTTGATTCATGGCAAACGATGCTCCCACGCCCTCGATGGCTTGTCATGTGAGCAT
>CAZDLB010000033.1:0-6332 GCA_964505995.1 uncultured Zetaproteobacteria bacterium | reverse complement strand
CTCAGCCACTGCTCCGGCTGGGCCAGGCTCTCGATCCAGCCGGAACTCATGCCTTCAGCCGGGCCATCAGCTGCGGCATCATCTCCAGCGCGGCATCCCTCCCCTTTGCGATTTCCTGCTCGGGGCTGGTGAAATCATGCCACTGGGTGAAGCCGACCAGTGGCTCGATCAGCACATCGCAGATTTCCTTCTTGCTCCGGCGCAGGTACAGCGACTTGATCTGCGTCGCCCAGTCGAGCATCTCGATGACATTCTTCGGCTCCACGTCCGGGCGGGGACGCGCACCGACATTCACGGCCACCACCAGCTCATCTTCGCGCGAGACCATCCTCGCCTCCAGCGTCGGCAGCTCTGCCGCCAGGCCGCCATCGACATACTTCTCGCCGCCGACCGTCACCGGATCGAACACGCCCGGAATAGCCATGCTGGCGGCAATGGCGCAGGCCAGCTTCACATCCGTATCCTTGGAGAACATGTGGCATTCGCCGCTGGGAAAGCGCACGGCGGTGACAAACAGCGGAATCTTCGCGTCATGGAAGGATTCGCCGCCACAGAACTGCTCGGCGACCTCGATCAGCGCATCGGTATCGGCCACGGCACGATCAATCGCCGCGCGCGTCATCAGGATGCTCTGCCGGGCCGCCGCCGTCAGTCTTGACAGCCAGGTCATGTCCTGGGTTTCCGTATCGTTGGCAATCGGCAGCGACATCGCCACGCGTGCATAGGCCTCGGAGGCCAGAATCTCGTAGGTTCTGCGAATCACCCGCCTGGCATCCGGATGCGTGGCGTACATCGCCCCGAACAGCGCGCCGATGCTGGTGCCGACGATCGCACTGGGTCGGAGCTTGTGCTCCTCGAGCACCTGCAGCACTCCCAGATGGGCCAGTCCGCGGCCGCCGCCGCCACCCAGTGCCAGCACGAAGCCGCGATGACCATTCGCATCCCTTCTGGCAAACCATCGCTCGAACAGTTTCATGCGTCCTCCGGCAGGCGGGCAGCCTCGGCAAGCTGCTGGCTCAGTGCATCAATCTCTTCGGCCGTCAGCTCGCTGGAATCATGACCGGTGATGAAAAACACGTCGACGATGCGCTCGCCAAAGGTCGAAACCGAGGCCCCGTGCAGATCGTAGCCGGCGCGACTGATGACATCGGTCAGCCGCGCCAGCAGGCCCGGCTGATCCGCAGCCGAGACCTCGATCGCCGTTTCATGGAAGCTGGCCTTCGGAAGCTCCCTGACCCGCACCGGCACCTGCCGCATCAGCACATTGACCTTGAATGGCGGCATCGCGCCGGCGTCCACGTCGATCCGGCCCTGAATCAGATCCTCGACCTTGCGCTCGATACGCTCCAGATCCGAAGGCTCATCGAGCGGGGCGCCCTCCCCGGTCTGCAGATAGAAGACATCCAGCGCCCGGCCGTCCTCCAGCGTATAGGCCTGGGCCGCTGCGATATTCGCCTGCCCGCGCGTCATCACGGCGGCCAGGCGCGAGAACAGACCACGGGAGCCGGGAGCGATGACAAAGACCAGCGTTTCGCCCTGCTGCTCGTCCACCCATGCCCGCACGCCGTACGCATCGGTTGCCATCAGCATGCTCACGATCTGCCTGAGCTTGCGCGGCGCAAAATGCATCACGCACTGCTGCGGCAGCAGTGCCAGCGCCGCCGCAATCTTCGCGGGATCCCCGGGCAGGCTCTCCTGCACCGTCTGCAGGCGCATCGCATAGCGCTGCCGGGCCGCCTCGCTGTAGCTCTTCCCCGTCATGAAACACATGGCCGTGGACTGATACAGCTCCTGCAGCAGCGAGCCCTTCCAGTCGTTCCAGACATTGGGGCCGACGGCCGCGATATCGGCCACGGTCAGCAGCAACAGATAGTTCAGCCGCTCCATGTCGCCGACACGGTCGGCAAAGGCCTGAATGACCTCCGGATCGGAAAGGTCGAAGCGCTGGCTCTTGACCGCCATCAGCAGATGCTCGCGCACCAGCCACTCCACCAGCGCCACCGCATCGCGGTTCAGGCCAATGCGCTCACAGAAACGCCGCGCCAGCAACGCGCCGTTCTCGGAATGATCCCCCGGCCTGCCCTTGGCGATATCGTGGAAGATCAGCGCCAGATACAGCAGCTCGGGCCGGTTGATCCGGTAGCGCACCTCGCGTGCCAGCGCCAGCCGCTCCTGGCGTTCTCCGTGCCAGATGTTGCGCGCCTCGCCGACGGCGCGGATCGTGTGTTCATCCACGGTATAGGCATGGTAGCGGTTGAACTGGCCAAGGCCGACGACATCGCGGAACTCCGGGATGAAGCGGCCAAGCACGCCGGTATCGTTCATCTGCTTCAGCGCCCAGTGCACGTTGCGCCGGGCGCGCAGGATGCGCAGAAACTCGGCATGCGCTTCGGGATTGCTGCGGTAGGCATCGTCAATCAGCAGCACATCGGCACGGATCTGCCGCAGAACCTGACTGGAGAGATGCCGCCGGTCCTGCTGGCCAACATGAAAGACGCGCAGCAGACGCAGCGGCTCCTCCCTGAAGACATCGGCATGCTCAAGCCCCACGCGGTCGCCTTCCAGCGTGAATCCGTCCCCGATATTGCGTCGGATCGAGAAATGCTGCGGATTGAGAACCTCGCGGAAATGCAGCTCGAACATGCCGGTGATGCGCGATACCCGGCCGACATGCCGGAAATAGTCCTTCATGAACACTTCCACGGCCGGCCGGTGCGCCTCGCCCCGATAACCCATGCGTTCGGCCAGCATCGCCTGCTGCTCGAACCCGAGCCGATCCGAGGGGCGCTTCAACATCAGATGCAGGCCGAAGCGGCAGCGCCAAAGATAGGACTCGGCCTCCAGCAGCTGGTCACGCTCCAGCGCCGAAACCGCGCCGCTTTCGACCAGTCCGTCGACATCGTCCGGCCCATACCAGACCTTGGCCATCCAGAACAGCGACTGGATGTCGCGCAGCCCACCCAGGCCCTGCTTGATATCCGGCTCCATCAGGAAGGCGGTGCCTCCGGCGCGCTCATGCCGTTTCTCGCGTTCGAACAGCTTGGCCTCGACAAAGGCCTTGCGGCGCTTACGCAGGTAGGCGGCAAGCTCCCGCTGCATGGTCCGGAAATGCTCGCCCGGCCCGCAAAGCAGCCGGGATTCCATGGCCGCGGTCGCCGAATTCCAGTCCTCGCGCACATGGCTCACGGTCTGCGCCACGCTGCGGACGGCATGGCCGAGCTTGATGCGCAGATCCCACAGCGCCTGCAGAAAGGCCTGAATCCTCTCCTCGATCTCGGCCGGGCATGACTCGGGAACCAGCAGCCACAGATCCCAGTCGGAATGCGGCGCCAGCTCCCCGCGCCCGTAGCCGCCGACGGCGACCAGATCGATGGTGGCGTCGGGGAAAAGCTGCATCCACAGATCCCTGACGATCTCATCCGCTCCGGCACACATCATATGGCTGAGTTCGGTGCCGCTCAGCCCTTCGTCGAAGCCGGCATCCACACGTCCGATCAGGGCCGCAAGCCGCTGCTGATGCGGATTCACAGATCGAATTCCCGTTTCAGATCGGCCAGCATGTTCAGCGCATCGATCGGGCGCATCTCGTCCGGATTCAGCCCTGCCATCGCCTCGGCCAGTCGCTGCAGCCGCTCCATTTCCTGCTGCTGGCGCTTCTTTTCGGCCGTCGCAAACAGGCCGAGCTGCGTCTTGCCGCTCTCCGCCGCCAGCTCCGAACCATGCTCAAGCCGGAACAGATGCTCGCGCGCCCGGCGCACGACCTGGCGCGGCAGACCGGCCAGCTGCGCCACGGCAATGCCGTAGGACTGGTCGGCCGCATCCTCGACGACCTGATGCATGAAGATGACCGAGCCATTCCATTCGCGCACCGTCACCGACGCATTGAAGGCCTGCGGATACTGGTCGGGCAGCTCGGTCAGCTCGTGATAATGCGTGGCAAACAGCGTCAGCACATCCTCGGCCTGGATCAGCTGCTCGGCGACGGCCCAGGCAATGGCCAGCCCGTCCCAGGTGCTCGTACCGCGGCCGATCTCATCGACGATGACCAGCGAGCGCGGCTCCAGCTGATGGAGGATCGTCGCCGTTTCCATCATCTCGACCATGAAGGTCGAGCGGCCGCGCGCCAGCTCATCGCCGGCGCCAACACGCGTAAAGATCCGCCGCGTCAGCGGGATTCGAGCCTCCTCGGCCGGCACGAAACAGCCGGTATGGGCAAGCCACACGATCCAGGCCACCTGCCGCATGTAGGTGGACTTGCCGCCCATGTTCGGGCCCGTCAGCAGCATGAAGCGGCGCTTGCGCGCATGCATGTGGGTATCGTTGGCCACAAACGGGCTGTCCTGCATGTGCTTCTCCACCACCGGGTGACGGCCACCGATGATTTTCAGTTCCCGACCAGCATGAACCTCGGGGCGGACATAGCGATTGCGGATGGCCAGATGGGCGAAGCAGGCGAGCACATCCAGCATGGCCACGGCTCCCGCTGCCCTCTGAACGGCACCGGCCTGGGCACAGATCTGCTGGCGCAATGACTCGAGAAGTTCCGCCTCGCGCTGCATCGCAGCCTCCTGGGCGCCGAGAATCTCGGACTCGAAGCGATGCAGCTCATCGGTGATGAAACGTTCCGCATTGACCAGCGTCTGCTTGCGCACATATTCCGGTGGTGCATGCTCGGCCTGCGCCTTGGAAATCTCGATAAAATAGCCGAAGACCTTGTTGTATTTGACGCGCAGGTTCGCAAGCCCCGTGCGCTCCCGCTCCCTCGCCTCATACTCCCGGAGCCACTCTCCGGCATCCCCAGCCAGCCGGCGCAGACGGTCCAGCTCGGCATCAAAGCCCGCGGCAATGACCCCGCCATCGCGAAACAGCGCCGGCACGTCTTCGGCCAGGGCCGAATTCAGCATGGCCGCGAGTTCATCCAGCCCATCCATAGCCCCCAGCATGCCGGCAAACAGCCCGCTGCGACCGGCGAGCAGCTCGCGCAGCTCGGGCAGGCGCACCAGCCCCTCGGCCAGGCCGCGAAAATCCCGGGGCGAGGCGCGCCCCAGCACGATGCGGGTGAGCATGCGCTCCAGGTCGCGAATGCCCGCCATGATCTGCCGCAGCCGCTCCAGGGTTTCGAAATCATCCACAAGCCCCTGCACCGCATCCTGACGCGCTCGAATCTCCTCCGTATCGGCCAGCGGCAGATCCACCCACTGTCTCAGCAGGCGGGCGCCCATGGCCGTCTTCGTCTGATCCAGCACCTGCATCGTGCCGGCCTCGGGATCGCCGTTGAGCCCGCAGTACTGTTCCAGGTTGCGACGCGAGCGGGCATCGATGCGCAGTCCCGGCTGCCGCTGCTGAAAAACCGGCAGCTCCAGATGATCCAGGCTGCATTTCTGCGTCTGCTTGAGATAGACCAGCGCCGCTCCGACCGCTGCGGCAACCTCGTCATGTCCGTCCAGATTCAGCGCCTGCCAGTCCCGCAGACCGAAAAGCTGCTGCAGCTGCTCGCGGGCCACATCGGGCGAGAAGCTCCATTCCCCCGGATAGCTTCGCTGGCATGCCAATGATTCCGGAACGGGCTCCCGCTCATTGGCCAGCAGCAGCTCGGCAGGCGCCAGCACATGCAGCTGCTCCTCCAGCAGGACTTCGCCCTCCCCCTGAAACAGCCGCCAGTGACCACAGGACAGATCCACGGCGGCCAGCCCCCATGCGCCTGGAGAGCGATACAGAGCCACGAGCGGCCGGGAATGCCGCTGATCCAGCAGTTCGGATTCGGTGATCGTACCCGGCGTCACCACCCGCACCACTTCGCGGCGAACCGGCCCCTTGCGCCCGTCCGGTGGCTCCATCTGCTCGCAGATCGCCACCCGCTTGCCAGCCGCGACCAGCCTGGCCAGGTACGTCTCGACCTGGTGCCAGGGAACGCCGGCCATCGGAATATCATTGCCGGCGGATTTGCCGCGCTTGGTCAGCGCGATATCGAGAATGCGCGAGGCCTCGACCGCATCGTCATAGAACATCTCGTAGAAATCGCCCATGCGATAGAACAGCACGCAGTCGGGATACTCCGACTTGATGCGCAGGTACTGCTGCATCACCGGTGTATGTTCCGCTGCCTTGCTCGCCTGGGCCATGCTGCGGAATGTAGCATGACTTCGGCCGGGACTTAAGCGATGCACGGCCAGTCGCCGGAAAAAAAATCGGCCCGGGAGACATGCATCAGGGGGGGGAAGGGGGGGGGTGATGGCATGCCAGCCCGGGCCGGGCATCCTGCCCTTCATCGAAGGACCGGATGATTGCTACAGGGGGAATATTACCGCCCCGGCGAAAAACCGCCTAGGCCT
>CAZDLB010000032.1:0-17252 GCA_964505995.1 uncultured Zetaproteobacteria bacterium | reverse complement strand
CCGACGACCTTCGGGTTATGAGCCCGACGAGCTACCACTGCTCCACCCCGCGTCACTTGGGAGGCCGAACTATAGTGCCGAGTTTCGGGCTGTCAATGCCTGGGTCGGACGAAATCGATGATGTGCTCCACATCCCGTTTCTTTTCGTCGGGGAAATGCAGATGCAGGGTTTTCCAGTCATCCGACGGGATGATGCGGATCGGGCCGCGCCAGCGATCGCCGGTGTCGAAGGCCAGCGTGCCGTCGCGCATGAGTTCCAGCTGCGAGAGCAGGCGCGTGGGCGGGGTGGTGGCCGGCATGATCAGTTTCACGGTTTCATCCGGATAGAAGCGCAGCGTGGCCTTGCCATTGGATTCCACCCACTGGCCTTCGAGCTTCTGCAGGGTTTCCAGCGGCACGAAGTCATCGTTGCCCATGCAGCCGGCCATCATTGCGAGCATGATCAGGGCGCCCGTCAGTCGAAACAGCGTGGCGCGCGGGAATAACGCAAGGCGAGTCATGGAGCCTCCGTGCTATTTTTTCTGCGCATGCATGCGCATCTTCAGAAGATGGCCGCTGATGACAAGGCGATCGGCATTGATGCCCCTGAAGATCGTCAGTGTTTCGCGAAGGTTGCCGTGCTCGAAGCGCAGCAGCGAGCCGAAGAGATAATACTCGCCGGAGAAACGCGGATCCTTCTGCTGGAAGGTCGGCTCGATGTTTCTGAGCTTTCCTAGCCGGGCACGCATGTCATCCAGCTGCTGCTTCCAGCTTTCAGGGCTTTTGTCGGCGAAGAATTTCTTGTCATACAGCGGCAGGATGCTGTCCCAGTCGCCGCTGGCGAAGGCCTGATGCACCTGTTCGACGATCTTGCCGGCTTCTTCCTCCTGATCAGCCTGGGTCAGGCAGCCGGCCAGCATCAGGAGCAGCGGCAGGACAAAGAGCAGGCGTTTCATGCGGGCCTCCTGAGAATGGGTTGGGGCGATGCTAGGGGGTGATCATCGGCATGCAAGCTGGACGAAGGGCGGGAAGCCTGCCATGCTTGCAAACTCCGGGTTGCAAGGAATAATGCCGCACCATGAGTCAGAGCAATCAGCCCCTGAAGCCGGGGGAAAAGATCCTTTTCACCGTCGCCGGCGCCTTCGTCGTGTTTGCCGTGATCGCGTTCATCATCATGCAGATCGTCATCGCGAAGTCCGACAAGCCGCTGTTTGAAACCAAGACACACGTCGAGTTGACTGAGGAGGGGCAGAAGGGTTCGCTGCTTTTCCGCGAGAGCGGTTGCACGACCTGCCATCGCGCGCTCAGAAACGGCACGAACATGGGGCGCACCGCCGATCTCGACGGCATCGGTTCGCGTCGCAGTCTGGAATGGCTGTATGCCTTCCTGACCGATCCGGTGAAGACCTACGGCGCGCCGACGATCGATCATGCGCCGGGCCAGCGTTCGGCCGCCTATGTCGCCGAGATGCCGAAGCAGGATCTGCATGCGATTGCGGTGTTTCTCTCGGAGCTGAAGTCCGATCAGGGCTCCGCCTCGGCGCCGATTCCGCCTAAGGGGGATTCGCCCTTCATCGATTCGATGGTCAAGACCTGGGCGCCGAAGGAATGGAAGGAGAAGTACAAGGACATTCGCGATGATCCGGAGGCGCTCAAGCGCGCCAACGAGAAAGCCATGCGGGAGATGCAGCAGCCATGAGTCAGCCGTGGGAGAATGAGGAATACGTCAAATACACGCTGTGGTTCGTGTTTGCCTGCGTGATCTACAGCATCATCGGCTTTTCCTGGGGCGCGCTGATGGGCGGCATCCATGATTTCCGTCATTTCGTCGATCAGCGCATGTTCGGCAAGCTGATCGTGCGCGCGCATACGCATGTGAACCTGCTCGGCTGGGTCGAGATGGCGATCTTCGCGGCCGTCTATTACATCATTCCGCGGCTGGTGAAGCGCCCGATCTACAGCATGAAGCTCGTCAAGGTGCATTTCTGGACGCACAACCTCGGCCTGATCGGCATGGTCGTGTTCTTCACGACGGCCGGCACGATCGGCGGCATGGCCAGCGTGAGCATGACGCCGGCCGAGGTCGAGCAGCTGGTGCGCCCGTGGCTGGCGACGATGGGTATCTTCGGCTCCATCGTGCTGCTGGCAAACTTCATCTGGGCCTACAATATCTTCAAGACATGCGCCGGCTGGCGCAGGGACCGGGCCTGATGCGCGCCGTTGTCGCGCTGATGGCGGCGCTCGCCCTGCTGGGCGGCTGCGACACCGATTTCGGCAGTGTTGGCGGCGGCGGCGTGTTCATGCAGGGGCAGCCCGCGCCGGCGGTGAAGACCAAGACGCTGAAGGATGTCGGCGGCGACATGGCCAAGCTGACCAGCTACCGCTATCCCGATCCGCGCATGTATGAGCTGTCCTTCGATGAGGCGCTGAAGCAGCACAAGCCGATCGTGCTCGAGTTCGCGACGCCCGGGCACTGCACGCAGTGCGACAAGCAGCTTCAGCTTCTGAAGGAGATGCTGAACAAGTACGAGCATCAGGTGCTGTTCCTGCACATGGATCAGTATTACAACCCCGAGGCCTACGATGCCTTCCAGGTGCGCGGCGAGCCGTGGACCTTTGTCATCGATGCCGAGGGCATCGTCAAGGTTGTCTATCCCGGTCGCATGCTCTATCAGGAGATCGATCCGGTGCTCAAGGATCTGACGACCCGGGTCGCTTCGAACTGAGGTCCGGCTGATGGCGAGGAACTGGCAGGAGGTGCAATGCGAGCTGCATCCGGATCGCAAGGGCGTGATCTGGGATCTGCTGCTGTATGTGCCGACGGTTGGCTTCCTGATCCTGACCGGGCTGAAGTTCTGGTTCCCACATGACGAGAACGAATGGGTCGGCTATGCGCTGATGTTTCTCGGCTTTTTCTTCCTGATGGTCGGCGGCGGCCGCATTCTGCGCCGGTTGCTGATCCTGCCCGGCTCGCCGGTGGCGCTGGACATCAACCGGGAGCGCGTGAAGCTGAAGCTGAAAAGCGGGGAGAGCGTGTCGCTGGTGCGCGACATCCGCTTCTTCTCCGACATGCATGCCGACAAGTCCTTTGCGATCACCGGCATGGATACGCAGGGCGCCAAGCACCAGCACATCTTCCATCGCCAGCAGTTCGCTGGCGACGATTACCAGGCGGCCAAGAAGGCGCTGGAGAGGTACAAGTAGCCGTCGCTAGCGGGGCCGTTTGCGCTTGATGGTGTCCCAGGCGATGAAGCCGAGCACGGCCGCGCCGATCAGAACCACGGCGGCAATCAGCATCGCCTCGGTCGTTTCCGAAACCAGTCCGCCGACGAACATGTGCACCGAATATCCGAAGATGAACAGCGAGGCGGCGCCGCTGATACCATAGACCAGGATTTCCTTCATGCCGCCATGCTGCGGCGCCTGCGTCCCGACATCAAGCCGGGGTCACGTTGGCACCGAAGGAAAAGATTCATGGAAAGGGCATGATTTTCAGGGAAGGAGCGGCCCTGGCATGCCTGGCCAGGGCGGGAAGCAATACCCGCAATGCAATCATGGGGTTGACAAGGGTTGCACGCGGGATAGGTTCCGCTTGATTAAAGGGAATTCATCTTGAGTTCACAAAAGAGAGAGGAGGGCTGAATGAAAAGTTCAATCTGGCTAACCATCGTCGCTGGCTTCGTAACCGGCATGGGCAACGGCTCGGTGTTCACCGCCGCTTTCCTGCTGGCTGTGGGCCGCGGTCCGTTCGGTGAAGCAGGCCTGTGGTTCATGGATCCGTATGATCCGCGTACCTATCAGGGCGTGGCCGACTGGATCATGATCATCTTTGGTATCGCATTTGTATTGATTCTCGGCTACGCGCTGAAGCAGCACGCGTTGCTCGAAGGGATTCAGGAGGAATAAGGAATGAGTACGATCGCTTCGATTCTGGGTGTTTTACTCGCGTTTTCGAGCATGTGGTTTGCCTGGTATCTGCTGATGCCCGGCCAGCATGACGAAACGCACGAAGATTAATAACAGGGGGTCTTTCTTAAGATGCTTAAATATTTGTTCGCAAAAGAAGACGATATCCCGCAGGGCACTGCGGCGATTTTCTTCGGCGTTTCGTCCATCGCCTGGTTCATCATCGGAACCGGCATTGGTTCGTTTAACGCTGCCAAGCTCGCGTTTCCGGACTTCTTCCATGGTCTGTACGCGCTGCAGTTCGGCCACATGCGCCAGGTGCACGTCCATGCCGTGATCTTCGGCTGGATCGCGATGGCCTTTGCCGCCTCGATGATGTATATCACGCCGGCGCTGGGTAACACGAAGCTGTGGTCCGAGAAGCTCGGTGTCTGGAACTGCCTGCTCTACAACGTGGGTCTGTGTCTGGCACTGGCGCTGCTGTGGTCCGGTGTGACCTCCGGGCGTGAGTATTCCGATCACATCTGGCCGATCGACCTGTACATCGCTTTTGTGATGGTGCTGCCGTGGGCGCTGAACGTCTGGATGACGATCCTGAACCGCCGCACGCAGGGTATCTACACGACGAACTGGTTCTTCGGCGCCTGCATGTTCATGACCGTCATCGTGTTCCTCGTCGGCAATCTGCCGGAGTGGTTCCACCTGACGGGCCTGAACGAGGCCTACATGACCTGGTGGTTCGCGCACAACATCCTGGGTCTGCTGATCACGCCGGTGGCTGCGGCGATCACCTACTACATCGTGCCGAAGATCACGGGTAATCCGCTGTATTCGCACCGTGTGGGTCATCTGCACTTCTGGTCCATCGTCGTGTTCTACTCGACGCCGGCCGCGCATCACCTGATGAGCTCGCCGCTGCCGGAGTGGCTGAAGTCCTTCGCCTCGGTGGAAGGCGTGCTGATCCTGGTGCCGGCGATCGCCTACGTCTGCAACATCCTGCTGACGATGCAGGGCAAGTGGGCGATGTTCGTCGAGAATATCGAGATCAAGTTCACCATCACCGGCGTGCTGCTGGCCATCCCGCTGAACATGCAGGGCGGCTTCCAGCAGACGCGCGCGATCAACTGGTACATCCATGGTACCGGCTGGATCGTCGCGCACGCGCATCTGGCGCTGCTGGGCTTCTCGACGTTCGCCGAGGCCGCGGCCGTGTACTACGGCATGCAGGTGCTGCTGCGCCGCAAGCTGTGGTCCGCTTCGCTGGCCAACTTCCACTTCTGGATGCTGCTGATCGGCTTCTCGCTGTACTGGGTGTCGATGACCATCTCCGGTCTGATCCAGGGCGCGGCCAAGATCTACGAGGTTCCGTATGTGGACGTGGTCATCGCCGAGCATCCGTACATGATCGTGCGTTGGCTGGGTGGTACGATGGTGTTCTTCGGTAACATCGTCTGGCTGTACAACATGATCATGACGGCCCGCGCCGGCGAGGTGGTTCCGGCAGGGCGTCAGCCGGCCGAGGTCGCCTACACGCGCTAAGGATGGAAAGGGCCGGCTGCGGCCGGCCCTTCAACCAAACAGATTATTAAAATAGGGAGGAGATTCCGTGGCTTTTAGAGAATATAAGATCGGGTGCTGGATGTTCGGTATCGCATTGAGCTTCTCGATGTTCGTAACCATCTTTCTTCCGAGTATCGACATTTCGTCCATGTCCTCGACGAAACTGGCTCTGGAGAAGCAATTGACCTATGGCTGGGAAACCGCCTTTAACTACTACGATCCGTTCCTGCACGGCAAGGACAAGCCGATCAAGGTGACCCTGACGAAGGATCCGAAGACGGGCCAGGCCATCGACAAGACCGATGCCTATGTGTTCAAGCCGGGCACGCATTTCCCGAACGGTCTGACGCACGACAACATCCTCGGTGATGCGGTGCAGAAGGCTTCCGAGAGCAAGGGGCGCATCGGTGATGCCAATGAGGCCAACGGTGGCGTGTTCGTCGTCAGCGAGACCGATGACGGTACGCCGTACATCGAGTTTGCCACCGCAACCCGCGGCTGGACCGTGGATGCGACGCTGAAGGCGGCCGACGAGCAGTTCCTGGCCGGCTCGGGCAAGACGATGTTCGTGCGCGAGGGCTGCTGGTGGTGCCACACGCTGCTGCCGGAAGAAACGCAGGACTGGCAGGATTTCGGTCGTCCGCCGCTCGTGGGTGACTTCAACGGCGAGTCGCCGACGACCTTCGGTTCCGACCGCAAGGCTCCGGATCTGCTGCATGTCGGCTCGCGCAACAGCTCGCGTGAATGGATGACGATGCACTTCTTCAATCCGCGTCTGGTGCAGCCGCATTCGATCATGCCGCGCTACGACTACCTGTGGGGCGACAAGGATGCCAATGGCAATCCGATCGACCTGAAGGCATGGGATGAGCATTATCAGCGCTATGTTGCCGGTGAAGAGGTGTATGCTCCGGAGGTTCCGACCCCGGCGCCTGATTCCGAGGCACGCATGCTCATCGATTTCGTACTGAATCTGAAATAAGGGAGGAGTGAGACATGGCATGGACTTTTAAACGGCCCTTGTATTCTCTGGCGACAGAGGATCAGAACAAGCAGGCCCAGGATATCTGGGAGGGCGAGTCGCTCGGCGGCATTGCCGAGAACAACAACCCGCTTCCGCGTCCGGTGATCGGTCTGCTGGTGCTGACCTTCTTCACCGCCGTGGCCATCACCTTCCCGCTCTACGGTCAGCGACCGACGGCTGCGATCTTCGCGGACTATGTGGCGCTGCTGAACTCGACGAACGTGCAGAACGTGCTCAACGACACCTCGATGGGGTATCATGAACGCAACAAGAAGGCGATGGGTCTGATCAAGGATGCGCTGCAGCATTTCGATTCCCCGTACACCTTCCAGCGCGAACAGCATGAGATCAGCATGGAGCAGCTGCAGGTCATCGCGCCGAAGATCGTTGAGCTGCAGCAGGCCGGCGTGGATCTTGAAGAGTACATCATCGTTGGCCCGGATGTGATCAAGGCCAACTTCTTCAACATCCAGCCCGACGGCACCGTGATTGCCAAGCAGCCGTGGTGGGACAAGGGCTACCATATCGCGATGTGGTGGTTCGTCGTTTTCTGCCTGGCCGTGATCATCGCCGTGAAGCGCCTGCCGCACTTCAGCTGGCGTCCTGACCACAGCATCGCCCACTAAGGAGGGAATAATGATTGATATGGATAATCCGCAATTCGCCGCCGGTCTGGTCATCCTGATCGCGCTGGCGGTGCCCCTGGTCTACAGCCTGTTTGTGGACAACCACAAGAAGGGCAGCCCGGATCCGCGCAAGAACATCTTCTGATCCGGGCAGGATAAAACAAAAAAGCACCGCCTGCGGGCGGTGCTTTTTTTGTTGCAAGCAAGGACTGCGGCCCTACCATTTCGCATCCATGATGCATCCGCTCCGTTATCTTCTGGCTGTTTTTGCCGTCCTTGCCATCGCAAACCCGGCGCGGGCCCAGCAGAGCTTCGATCTCGGCATCGAATCGATGCGGGCGCATTCCTACAGCGTCGGCATCTTCATCTTCATGATGATCGCGATCGCGGTGTTCGTCGGCATCGTCATCGCCTTCTTCCGGCATCATTCGAAGGATTCGATCAAGACCGGTGAGAAGGTCATGTTCGCGATGATCATCCTCGGCGTCATCGCCGCGTCGATCTTCGCCGCGGTGCAGCTGCTTGACGGTTTCCTGTTCTGACGGATAATCGAGCACGGGTGTCACGGAGGTAGTGATGTTTGGAATCGAATTGCAGGATGGCTGGACGATCTATATCTGGCTGATCAGCGGCGCAGCCATCCTGATCGGCGTGGTCTTCGGTATCCGCTGGGCTGCTCGCAATGAACAGTTTGACGAGGATATCAAGTATCTGGTTTTCGATGAGGGCGACAGGGACAAGATGAGCCCGGAGGAGTTCGCGAAGTTCCAGCAGGTCAACAAGGCTCAGGAGGAGCGTCGCCGCGAGGTTCTGGCCGAGCGAGAGGCGGCTGCCCAGCGGGACGACTGACGCATGCCAAAACTGAACTGGATGACCGCCGTGAATGCGGTCATTCTTCTTTTTGCAGCAGCGCTGATCTTCGCGATCGTTGAATCGCTGACTCATCCGACAAAGGCGACCAACGAGCAGGAGGGCCTGCCGTTCTATTCAACGGCCGATGCGGCGCTGCAGCGCGCCGGCTCCGATCTCTACCGCAAGCTGCAATGCCGCAACTGCCATACGATCTGGTCGGTCAAGAGCGTGTATCAGAGTGTTCCTGCACCAAGCCTCGACGGCATCGGCTCATTGCGCAGCGAGGACTGGCTGTATCGCTATTTCTCGGCCGAGAACCCGCAGGCCATGCTGCCGTCGCGGCTCAAGGAAAAATACCGCATGCCTTCCTATGCGCATCTGAGCGAACAAGAACGTCGAACCCTGGCGCGCTATTTCGCAAGTCTGAAGGTCAGGCCCTGGTATCTGGAAGAGGTGCGCAGGGCCGAGCGTCGCAAGCTGACCGGGAAGGAGGAATAGGCTTTGGGCAAGCCGGAGCAACAGCCCTATCAGCGAAGGATCACGGCCCGGTCCTGGGCGCCGTACTGGCTGCGCGGCCTGGTTGCGATCGCGGTCGGGATTGCGATCTATCATCTGGCGCTGTCGGCGCTGGACGTGCATCTGCAATGGTTTTCGGGGATTTCCACGTTCAATGCCAACTGGATCGTCGCGATGAGCCTGCTGCCGTTCGGCGCCGGCGTGGTCATCGGCATGATCTATGGCTTCGGCGGCAAGTATGTCGCGCATTTTCCGCCGGCCTTCTATCTGCTGTATCAGTATCAGACCACGACCTGGGTGCCGGACGGCTCGCATCTGC
Organism: uncultured Zetaproteobacteria bacterium; assembly: GCA_964505995.1. Lineage (GTDB taxonomy): Bacteria > Pseudomonadota > Zetaproteobacteria > Mariprofundales > Mariprofundaceae > JAJRVH01. The sequence goes on along the minus strand of CAZDLB010000032.1, from coordinate 8,470 downwards.
TGCCCTGGGGGCTGCTGATCGTTTTCGTGATTCTGCAGATGGAGTTCTGCGCCGTCGGCGGCCTGTTCGGCGAGATCCTGATCCGCAAGCGCTTCAGCTGGGATAACCCGGATTTTCATCGTGCCGATTCCGAGGCCCTGCCCGAGGATGAGGCCCTGGAGCGGCTTCGGCGCGACGCAGACAAGCACGAGGCATGAAACGGCCACCGATCAGCGCAGCGGAGAAGAAGCGCCGCAAGCGCCTGCTTATCGCCACCCTGGTCACCTGCATCACGCTGGCCATGGTCGGTGGCAGCCTGCATGTGATGAAGCTGGGCTCGATGCGGCTGGATGAGATGCGTGGCAAGGCCAGCTACGATGTCAGCGAGATGCAGCAGCACATCCGCGCGGCCGGCGAAGAGGTGTATCTTCAGGAGGCCAACGAGAAGCGCGGCCATCTCGTGCAGAGCTATACGCCGGAGGAGGCCCGCGCGCTGCTGAAGCCGGAGCAGTGGCAGGAGCTGGAGCAGATGGTGAAAATCCCGGCCGGCGTGTTCTGGATGGGCTCGGATGATCCGCGCACCAACGAGGCCAACCGGCCGAAGCACAGGGTCCGTACCCGAGCCTATCTGATCGATCGTTATCCGGTGACGATGGCGCAGTATGCGCGTTTCATCGCGGCCAATGACTATCGCGTACCGCTGAACTGGAAGGACGGCCGCATCCCGAGGGGAATGGCCCTGCATCCGGTCACGATGGTTTCCTGGTACAACGCCCGCGACTACTGTGCCTGGGCCGGCAAGCGCCTGCCGACCGAGGCCGAGTGGGAGAAGGCCGCGCGCGGCGAGGATGGTCGGCGATGGCCCTGGGGAAACGCGATGCATCCGGACTATCTGAACACCTATTACCGCATCGGACATACCACGCCGGTCAACGCCTTTCCCCAGGGGGCCAGCCCGTACGGGGTGATGGACATGGCCGGCAACGTGCAGGAATGGGTGGCCGATGAGTTCGCCCCATACCCCGGCACGCAGGCGCCCGACGAAATCTTTCAGGCCCGTGAGATCGATCCGGGCTACACCCGCGGCTCGGAGGAGAAGGAAAGGCTGATATACTTCGTCATGCGCGGCGGCTCCTGGAAGAGCGATCCGTTCTCGACGCTGACCTATCACCGGAACTACTCGATGCCGAACTATGCCTCGGACTTCTTCGGTTTCCGCTGCGCCCGCGATCTGGAGAACAAGGAGAAACGATGATGGATGCGATGCGCTTTGCCGTGCTGGTGATGTCGATGCTGATCTCGGGCGAGGCCTGGGCCGTGGACAGCTACCGCTTTCTGCATGTCACGATCGACACGCCGTGGCTGATCTTCGTGTTTCTGTTCTTTCTGGTCTTTGCGCCGATGATCCTTTCGGCCATCATTCACTGGCGCAATGCGATGAAACGCAGTGATGATGAGGAAGAGAGCGATGTCTAGGCTGATGTTTCTGTTGCTGCTGTTGCCGCTCCTGGCCCCGTCTGTGGCGGCCGCGGCGCCGGCGGCGGAGCAGTCCTCGACGGCCATCATGCAGCAGTTTGCCGGCGAGGACGAGGTGGCGCCGGAGCGCCGCATCGAAACCGAACGCAAGCACCAGATCCTGTTCATCATGGGCATCGCGCTGCTGGTGCTGCTGCTTCTGACCGGTGGCTTCGGCATCGCGATGGTCGTCTTCGACAAGGAAGTGTTCGTCGCCCACATGATTCTCGCAGGCCTGAGTCTGACGCTGGCCGTCGTGCATGCGGCCACGTCGATCGCCTGGTTCTGGCCCTACTGATCTTTCTTCCGAATCCATGAGTCCGCGCCTGCTGTTGCTGCTCATTTACGGCGGCACCGGTGTCACGGCGCTGGCCTACGAGGTGCTGTGGACGCGCATGCTTTCGCTGATGTTCGGCATCAGCACCTTCGGCGTCGTGCTGACCGTCGCGGCCTTCATGGCCGGGCTCGGACTTGGAAGTGTCTGGGGAGCGAGGCGCGCTCACATCCAGGCGGCGCCGGCTCTGTTGCTGCTGGGTGTGCTCGAAGGTGGGCTGGCCGTGTATGCGCTGGCGATTCCCGTCCTGCTGCCCTGGCTGGATCAGGGTCTGCTGGCCGTTGGTGGCGGGATTTCGCTGGCCGGCTGGCAGGCGCTGCAATCGGCGGCTGCGTTTCTGGTGCTGATGCCCGCGGCCACGGCGATGGGCTTCGCCTTTCCGATGGCGCTGCGCGCGGCGGCAGCGGTGCGGCTGTCGCTGGGGGCGCTCTATGGGATCAATGCGATCGGTGGCGGCATCGGCGCGCTGCTGCCGCTGATGCTGCTGCCGCTGCTTGGCTGGAGATCGGCGCTGTGGTTCGTGGCCGGCATCGGTCTGCTGCTGGCCGCGATGGCGGCCCTTCTGTCCCGGCGGCTGGCTTGCGTGCCCGAGGGGCGGGCTGATTCCGAAACGAGGCCGGCGCGAATGCACAGGCCGCATGTTCTCGATCTTGCGGCCTATGCCGGCGTGGGTGCCGCGGCCCTGATGCTCGAGGTCGTCTGGACGCGAGAATACGGCATGGTGCTGTTGCGCACCGAATATGTGCTGGCCGTGCTGCTGTTCGTCTATCTCCTCGGCATCGGTCTGGGCTCGATGCTCGCGCCTCGGTTGAATGCGTCGCGCTGGCTGGCCATGCTGCCGCCACTGGCGGCCGCGCTGGCGATCGCCGCCCAGTACCTTCTGCCGTATCTCAGTCGCTGGGCCAGCCAGGCCGACTATGCCTCGCTGGCCAGCGCGATGCTGCTTCAGGGCGGCGCGGTCATGCTGTGCACGCTGCCGGTGACACTGGCCCTGGGTGCCTGGCTGCCACTGCTGGCGGCGCGCGAGGATGGCGGCAAGGGGCTTGATTCCGGCGGCTGGTGGTACGGGGCCAACTGCTTCGGGGCCTCGGCCGGCGCGCTGGCGACCGGGTTTCTGCTGCTGCCCTGGCTGGGCACGGCGGGCAGTCTGATTCTTGCGGCCTGCCTGCTGTTTGTCTGCGGCATGCGCTGGGCAGGCTCGCCGCGCATCTGGGCGGCCCTCATCCTGATTCTGGCGCTTGCCTGGCCGGTGCGCACGCTGCCGGAGGCTTCCCATCTGCTTCCGGCGCTGGCGGGGTCAACGGATCTCGATGTCTATGAGGATGCCGTGGCGCTGACGCATGTGATTGAACAACCCGACGGCCAGCGGCTGCTGCTATCGGACCTGCAGCGCATGGATGCGTCCTCGGAACCGACGGCCGTGACGGTGCAGAAGAACCAGGTCCGGTTGCCGCTGCTGCTGAGGCCGCGGTCTGAAAGCATGCTGCTCCTGGGACTCGGCACCGGTATCACCGCGGCGGGCTCCCTGCCCTTTGGCGAGATGACGCGCGTTGCCGTGGAGCTTTCCCGGGGCGCGATCGCAGCGGCGCGAAACTGGTTTGCCGAGGTCAATGGCGACATCGGCAGCCGCATGACCATTCTGAACGATGATGCCCGGCGCTTCCTGCGGGCGGATCGCCATGCCTATGATGTCATTGTCGGCGATCTCTTTCACCCGGACATGGTCGGCCGGGCCAACCTGCTTTCCGTGCAGCAGTTCAGGCGGGCGCGCGAGCGGCTGAATCCCGGCGGCGTGTTTGTGCAGTGGCTGGCGCTGAACCAGTTCGATGTGGACTCGCTGAAGGTGGTGATGCAGAGCTTCCGTCATGCCTTCGATCCCGATAGCGGCGATTTCCAGGCCCTGCTGTTCATCGATGGCTATCGCATTGCACTGGTCGGCGTGCGCGGACATCTGGATGCGGATGCGATGCTGGCCGGATTTCAGGCGCTTCCGGCGCAGGCACGGGATCAGGCCAGCGGTGGGGAGGGCCTGTGGACCTGGTTGGGACGCTGCTGGGGTGAGATCCCCCGTTTCGGTCGCGATGTCAGACTACAGGATGAGTGGGCTCCGGTCATCGAATATGCGTTGCCCAGGGTCCGCTATGGCGGCGGCGTGGATGCGCTGGCCACCTGGCGCTGGCTACTGGACTGGCGCCAGAAGGATGATCGGGTGGCGGCCCTGCTGGGGCTGGATGGGAGCGAAACCCTGCGCCGCGTTCGGGCCGCGAGCGCGATCGATGTGCGCATGTGGATAGCCGAGCTTGCCGGCGACGAGCGCCGGGCGGTGCAATGGGCGCGTCTGGCGATGAAGGCCAATCCGAAGGATCGCTGGCCGGCCACGCTGCTTGCCGACCGCATGCTGGAAAGCATCGCGCATGGGCTTCCCGAGGGACTGGATCGTCCCGCGGCACTCAGCCGCATCCTGAAGCTCAGGCCCGATCATCCCGAGGCGCTGCGTGCGATGCTGCAATGGGCCCGCGAGCAGCGGGATGCAGCCGCGATCGAACACTGGCGGCGTCGCCTGCTGGCCGTCAGTCCGCTGGCCAGCGAAGCGCGTCAGCGGTAAGATTGCAGCATGGAGTCGCCGATGTCCGCCCATGAAGCATTGAACAGGATTCCGGTTGTCGAGGCGCATGTGCCGGGCGCGAAAAGCCTGCATCCGATGCGGCGGCTGACGCAGATCGCCACGCTGGCCATCCTCGTGTTGATTCCGGCCAGCGGCCTTTTCCGCATCGATCCGGTGGCCGGCGGCTTCATCCTGCTGGACCGGCAGATCTGGTTTTCCGACATGCTCATCGTCATGGGCTTCTGGATCTTTGTCGCCAGCGTTCTGATCCTGATGTATTCGCTGGTCGGGGCCGTGTTCTGCGGCTGGATGTGCCCGCAGAACACCGTGTCGGAATGGGCCAATAATCTGACCGAACGCCTGCTGGGGCGGCGTGCGAAGATGATGGATGTGAGTGGTGAACGCATGCAGGTCGCGGCGCGCCGCAAGTCCCTGCTGAACTATCTGGTGCTGGGGCTTGCGCTGCTAGTCGCCTCGATGTTCTACGCCCTGATCCCGATGTTCTATTTCTATCCGCCGGAGGCGATCTGGTCCTTCGTCAGCTTCCAGTACGATGAACGTCTGGCCGGTTCGCTGCACTGGATCTATTTCGTTTGCGTGGCGGTGATGCTGATGGACATCACCGTGATCCGGCATCTGATGTGCAAGTACATGTGCATCTACCGGGTCTGGCAGCATTCGTTCAAGACGCGGGATACGCTGCATGTCTCCTACGATGCCTCGCGATCGGATCACTGCACCCACTGCCATTACTGCGTGGATGCCTGTTTCCTCGATATCGATCCGAGAAAGCCGGAGCTGTTCGATTCCTGCGTCAACTGCGGCGAATGCGTCGTGGCCTGCGACGAGCTGCACAGCCGCAGCCGCAAGCTGGAGGGGCCGGGGCTGCTGCGCCTGAGTCTGGGCGATGAATGGAAAGGCCGCTATCGCGGCGCGCTGGGTTCCTTCTTCGGCCGGGCCAAGGCCGCGACGCTGGCCACGTTCATCGGGCTTGTCATGTTTGTCGCCGGGCTGAACGCCTATGAGCCGGAATGGTTCACCGTCGAGGCGAGCAAGACCGAGGGCAACCGGAGCCTGCTGGATTACCGCATCAATATCGCGCACAAGCTGTACCGGCCGGAGGATCTGAGCATCCGCATTCGCGGCCTGACTCCGGAGCAGTATGCGCTGGAGAAGAGTTCCGTGCATTTCGATGCGCCGGGGCGCCAGGACGTGATGCTGCATCTGAGCCCGGCCCTGAGTCCGGGGCTGCATCGCATCTTCGTGGACGTGGCCGCGGAAGGAGGCTGGCAGAAGAGCTTTGCGCTCGTGCATTACGCCCGGCGCTAGTCGGATGGGGCGCTGGCCGCGCAGCCGATTTATCATAAGTCCGACAACTGCTAGACTTGCCATTCGCCGGGAAGTCCGCATTCGGGGAGACTTCAGGAGGCAGCAATGAACGATAAGAACACGCAGCAGCAGGAGAAGCGGCCTCAGGGCGCCGTGAAAACGGAGTGGGGCCGGATACCGGAGGATCATTTCGGCTATGCCTCCGAGGAGGAGCGGCTGCGCAAGCGTGGCATGGAGGACTGGGAACTCGTGGAGAAGATCCCCGAATCCCAGAATCGCGTACCGGCCTGGTTTATCGCCATTATCATCATGGTGCTTCTCGTGGCCTTCGGGCTGACGCTGCCGTTCTGGGGCGACCGGCCGGATCATCCGCGTCCGTGGTTCACCTGGGGGCATCTGGCCGCTGCCGGTTATGCACTGCTGGCCGGACTGTTCATCTATTTCATGACGACGCTCTACGGCTCCAAGCGGGCCGGCAGGCTGGACAGCGACAGGCAGAAGGATGACACCGACGATATCGACATGCCCTGAGGGCCGGGAGATCCGATGATACGAATACTGCCGCTGATGCTGCTGCTTCTTTCAGGCTGCGATGCGCCGGGCCGAAGCTCAATGCCGGATTATCCGGATGCCGACAGCCCCGACTTCCAGATCTTCGCGCGGCATTGTTCGCAATGCCATGCACCGCCGCAGCCCTCGGCGCATACGCGGGCCGAGTGGCCGAATGTCGTGGCGCGCATGCAGCAGCATCGGGTACAGCGCAGCCTGCCGCCGATTCCGGCCTCCGACATCGCCCGGCTCAGGACCTATCTCGAGGCCCATGCGGCCACGGAGGGCAACTGATGCGGTACGCGTTGCTGATCCTTCTCTCTGCGTGGCTGACGGCCTGTTCGCCAGATCCTTCGGCCTGGGCGCCGGCGCCGCAGACCTGGCAGGATCTGACGATTCGCATCGAAACCCGGCCGGAGCAGCTGCGTCAGGGCATGAACGAGTTTCTCGTCATCGCCAACCGCCAGCAGCGCGGCTTCAGCTCGGATCTGATGGTGGATGTGCGAACCGATTCCTCCGACTGGAAGCAGGCGATGCCGGATGGCGCGCTGGGGGTCTACCGGCGCGCGCTTCCCGTGCGCGACGTCGCGCATGAGCGGCTGCATGTGCGTCTCACCCGTGGCGGGCAGCGCGGGGAGCTGGTGTTTGATCTCTCGCCACCGGCAGGGACGGGGAAGTGATGCAGGCCTTTCTGCTGGCTCTGGCGCTGCTTGGGTATGCGATGCCGGCATCGGCCGCCGATGCCGATCGCGGTCGCATCGTGGCCGAGGTGCGCTGCCTGCCATGCCATCATCTGGATCGGGAGAGCCGGCGCATCGGGCCGGGGCTGAAAGGGGTGTTCAACCGCGCACCGACGATCGAAGGCGTTCCGTTTGCGCGCTGGGATGCTTCCGCGCTCGATGCCTGGCTGGCCGATCCGCGCGCCATCAAGCCGAATACCGAGATGCAGATTCCGCCGATCGCCGAGCGCGACCGGGCGGATATCATCGCCTATCTGCAGCGGGACGCGTCCAGGCCGTAGTGTTTCAGCTCTGCTGACGCTGTTGCAGCCGCTTTTCCAGTTTCGGGCTCCGGATCCAGTGGCGCAGCAGCATCACGCGCATGCCGCCGCGCTTCTCCTGACAGCGCGGGCAGGTCAGATAGCTCAGATACAGTTCCTTCGGCATCCTGCCTTCATCGAGAAGCTCGGACTGCATCTGCCGCACGGCCTCGCGGATGCCGCCGACATCGCCCCTGAAGATGCGGGTGCGCACATGGAACGGATTGGGAAGGCGGCGCGTGCTGCGCGCCGGCGAGCTGTCCTCGATGAGCGGGCAGAGGATGCGGCCGCGGAACATCGCCGACTGCGTCAGGCAGAAGCCTGGCCAGCGCTCATGCAGATCCAGTCTGCGGATGTCCTTGTGCTGCCGGTCCAGGCAGGCCTCGTAGCCGATCGGCATGTGCAGAAACATCGGCACCTTCTGTTCGTGTACGAGCCAGGCGCCGAGATCCACATCCTGGCCATCCCATTCGGGATAGACCGCAGGACAGCCGCAGTCGAGCATGTGCGGCTCGCTCATGTCTTCGGATCCCTGTAGATGTCCTTCAGCGTCAGCAGCACATTGGCCAGATAGACCCAGAAGCCAACGGCCAGCACCGTCGCGGCCACCGAGATGACCGGGCCGTAGAAGCGGTGAACCTCCGGCACCTGCGCCGGATCCGTCAGCCAGAGGTTGCCCTCGATGAAGCCGAAGATCAGCAGCGAGACATAGAAGGAAAGCACGCCGATCGTCGTCCACCAGAAGGAATGTTCGGCCAGCCGGTGCGAATGAATCGGCTTGCCGGTGATCTTCGGCAGCATGTAATAGGTCACGGCCATGCCGAGGATGGTCACGCCACCGACCAGATTGATGTGCGCATGCGCCAGCGGGTCGATCATGTGGCCGGGGCCGCCGTAGGGGCTGCCGATCGAGTCCAGCCAGTGGCGCACGGCCGGGATGACCTGCAGCAGGCCGTGGACCGTGCCGATGAAGAATGATGTCACGGACATGATCAGGAACTTGACCAGATAGCGGTGTTCGTGATGCGAGCCGGTGGGATGGTTGCTGGGACGGGAATCAGTCATGCGCTGGCAGGCTAGCGGTGCCCCTTGGGCGCGCAAGTCCGGATTGAGGTGGCTG
>CAZDLB010000031.1:0-17838 GCA_964505995.1 uncultured Zetaproteobacteria bacterium | reverse complement strand
GCCCCGGCCCTTTCTATAAGCTGAATCAAAAAAACAGGAGATACGCATGAAAAAGTTCATCATCGCAACAGCCGCGCTGCTGATGGCCGCTCACGCCGCCGAAGCGCGCGACCAGATCAAGATCGTCGGTTCGTCCACGGTCTATCCGTTCTCCAGCTATGTCGCTGAAGAGCTGGGCGCCACGACGAAGTTCAAGACCCCGGTCGTTGAGTCCACCGGTTCCGGCGGCGGCATGAAGCTGTTCTGTGCCGGTGCCGGCATGGATACCCCGGACTTCACCAACGCCTCGCGCCGCATGAAGGCCAAGGAATTCAAGAAGTGCCAGAAGAACGGCGTAAAGGAAATCACCGAGATCGTCGTCGGTTATGACGGCATCGCCATCGCTCAGAGCAAGAAGGCCAGGCCGCTGAACCTGACCCGCAAGGAAATGATGCTGGCCGTGGCCGCCGAGGTTCCGAGCAAGGATGGCTCGCATCTGATTGCCAATCCCTACCACTTCTGGGACGAGATCAACCCGAAGCTGCCGCACCGCAAGATCACCATCTACGGCCCGCCGACCTCGTCGGGTACGCGTGACGCCTTCGAGGACATGATCCTCAAGCACCTGACCAAGCACATGAGCGTCTACACCGATCTGTACAAGGCGGATCCGAAGAAGAACAAGAAGTACAAGAAGTACCACGAGATCCGTCAGGACGGCGTCTATGTGCCTTCGGGCGAGAACGACAACCTGATCGTGCAGAAGCTGGGCAAGGATACCGAAGCGCTGGGCATCTTCGGCTACAGCTATCTGGAGGAGAACTCCGACTCCATCGCCGCTGCGACGATCGAGGGCGTGGCTCCGGCTCCGGAAACCGTGCAGAACGGCTCCTACCCGCTGTCCCGTTCGCTGTACTTCTACATCAAGAAGGCGCACATCGGCAAGGTGCTGGGCATGATGGAATACGCCCGCCTGTTCACGTCTGAGGAGATGATCGGCGATGACGGCGCCTGCGCCGAGATCGGGCTGATTCCGCTGCCGAAGAAGCTGCGCGATCACTACCGCTCCCAGCTTGAGCACCTGACCAACCTGACCGCAGCCGACTTCAAGAAGAAGTAGAACCGCATGCATTGGAGCCGGCCGGAGCATCCGCTTCGGCCGGCTTTCTGCGCTCTTTCTGCCGCCGGTATCGACATGCCCGCTGCGGCGAGCATGTCGATGTTCGTGGCCCTGATAGCGCATCATCTGAGCTTTCCCGCTTCCCGGGAACGCGATAGCATTGCCTCATGGAGGGAGCGATTGCTGATTTCGCCCGCTACATCTGACCGGAACCCCGCCTGGCGATGAGTACCTCAACGCTCTTTTTGTGGTTCTTCGGCGGCCTGATCCCGCTTTCTTTCATGGCCTTCTGGCTGGCGCGCAACCGTGCGCTGGCCGCGACAACGGGCGGTGGCAGCCTGCATTCGCTTCCCCAGTTTCACGGCTGGTATGCCGTCATCGGGCTGGCGCTGCCGGCACTTGTCACTGGCCTCGTCTTCAGCCTGCTGCACCTGTTCCATATCGCCGATGTGCCGGCGCCGATGCTGCTGGCCACATCGTTCGGCCTGGGAGGGATCGGCCTGTGGCTGGCGCTGAAAAACATCTCTCTGGAGTTCCGCGCACGCCAGAAGGTCGAGAAGGTCATGCGCGGGCTGCTGTTCGTCGCCGCGACGGTCTCGATCCTGACGACGATCGGCATCGTGCTGTCGGTCATCTTCGAGGCGGTCCGCTTCTTCAACGTGATTTCCTTCTGGGATTTCATCACCGGTACCCAATGGCAGCCGGATACGGCCTTTCTGATCGGTGCCGGACGCGAAACCGAGGGCGTGGCGCCGCCGCTGTTCGGCTCGCTGCCGATCTTTGCCGGCACCTTCATGATCACCGGCATCGCGATGCTCGTGGCCGTGCCGATCGGCCTGTTCTCGGCCATCTACATGTCCGAATACGCCTCGCACGCGGCGCGCGGGCGCCTGAAACCGATGCTCGAGGTGCTGGCCGGCATCCCGACCGTCGTCTACGGCTTCTTCGCCGCCATTACCGTCAGTCCGATGATCGTCGAGATCGCGCATGCCCTCGGGCTGGAGGCCGATTACACCAACGCGCTGGCGCCGGGGCTGATCATGGGCGTGATGATCATCCCGTTCATGTCCTCGCTGTCCGACGACGTCATCCGCGCCGTGCCGCAATCGCTGCGTGACGGCTCGCTGGCGCTGGGCACGACGAAGTCCGAAACCATCCGTCATATCGTGCTTCCGGCGGCCTTTCCGGGCATCGTATCCGCCTTCCTGCTGACCATGTCGCGTGCGATCGGCGAGACGATGATCGTCGTCATGGCCGCGGGCCTGCGACCAAACCTGACGGCCAATCCGCTGGAGGGCATGACGACCGTGACGGTGAAGATCGTCGAGGCGCTGACCGGCGATCAGGAATTCGATTCGGCCTTCACGCTGGCCGCGTTCGCGCTGGGCCTGGTGCTGCTCCTGATCACGCTGATGCTGAACATCGTCTCGACCATCGTCGTGCGCCGGTTCAAGCAGAGGTACGAATGATGGCCCCGCATCTCACGTCGGAATCACTGAATCCCCGCACCCGCCGGCGCAAGCGCGCCGATGCCCGCTTCAAGTGGTATGGCGCCGGGGCCCTGGCGCTCGCCATGGCCTTTCTCGTCGTCTTCTTCATCGACATCATCGGCAAGGGCCTGCCGGCCTTCCAGCAGGCGGAGATCCTCGTGCAGGTGAACTATTCCGAGGCCGCCAAATCCAATTACAACAAGGCCGTGCCGCGTGAATACAGGAAGCTGATCAGCCGGGCATGGCTGCGCAGCATTCCGATGATGCTCAAGGAACATCCCGAGCTCGTCGGCACCTCATCCGATGAGTGGGTGCTGGCGGACTATCGCGTGGATCAGTTCCTCAAGGGGCATGAGGGCCACAAGCTCAAGGGCAAATATCAGAAGATCGTCCGACAGCTTGAGAAGGAAGGCAAGGTGCGGCTGGCCTTCAATACCGGCTTCTTCACGAAGGGGGACTCGAAGCTGCCGGAAAACGCGGGCATCCTGGCCGCGGCCATCGGCTCGGTGCTGGTGCTGCTGCTGACGATGGCCTTTGCCGTTCCCATCGGCGTGATGACGGCCATCTATCTGGAGGAATTCGCGCCGGACAACCGCTTCACGCAGCTCATCGAGGTCAACATCAACAACCTGGCCGCGATCCCTTCCATCCTCTACGGCCTTCTGGGACTGGCGATCTTCATCAATTTCATGGGCGTGCCGCGATCCTCGGCGCTGGCCGGCGGCCTGACGCTGGCCCTGATGACGCTGCCGATCATCATCATCGCCACACGCGCAGCCCTCAGGGCCGTGCCCGATTCGATCCGCGAGGCGGCCTACGGTCTTGGCGCTTCCAGCCTGCAGACGGTCTGGCATCATGTGCTGCCGCTGGCCATGCCCGGCATCCTGACCGGCTCGATCATCGGCCTGGCCCAGGCCATGGGCGAAACGGCGCCGCTGCTGATTGTCGGCATGATGGCCTATATTCCGGAGGAGCCCCATTCCATCCTCGAGGCAACGACGGTTCTGCCGGCCCAGGTCTATACCTGGTCGGCCGAGTCCATCCGCGCCTTTGAGGAACGCACCGCAGCCGGCATCATCGTGCTGCTGGCCGTTCTGCTCAGCCTGAATGCGCTGGCCGTGAAACTGCGCAACCGCTCGGAAAAGACCTGGTGAGGAATCATGACTGAGACGAACAACAAACTGACGATCCGTGATCTGAAGCTGTGGTACGGCGATTTTCAGGCGCTGCACGGCATCAACCTGGATATCCTGGCCGGCAAGGTCACCGCCTTCATCGGCCCGTCCGGCTGCGGCAAGTCCACGTTTCTGCGCTGCCTGAACCGCATGAACGATCGCATCCCGGGCTGCCGCATCGAAGGGCAGGTGCTGCTCGAGGGTGAGGACATCTATGCGCCGGATGTCGATGTCGTCCAGCTTCGGACTCATATCGGCATGGTCTTCCAGAAGCCGAACCCCTTTCCGAAGAGCATCTACGAGAACATCGCCTATGCGCCGCGCATCCACGGCATGGTCTCCGACGGACCGGAGATGGACGAGCTGGTCGAGAATGCGCTCAAGCGCGCCAGCATCTGGGACGAGGTCAAGGACAAGCTGGATCAGCCTGGCACCGCGCTCTCCGGCGGCCAGCAGCAGCGTCTGTGCATCGCCCGCACGATTGCCGTCCAGCCGGATGTCATCCTGATGGACGAGCCCTGCTCGGCGCTGGATCCGATCGCAACGACGAAGATCGAGGAGCTGATGGACGAGCTCAAGGAGGAGTACACGATCGTCATCGTCACCCACAACATGCAGCAGGCCGCGCGCGCCTCGGATTACACCGCCTATTTCTATCTCGGCAACCTGGTCGAGTTCGGCGAGACCGAACAGATCTTCACCTCACCCACAAGGCGGGAAACCGAAGACTACATCACCGGCCGGTTCGGATAAGGAGGCCCCATGCCCACACATACCATGAAACGCTTCGAGGACGAGCTGAACGAACTCAAGGAAAAGATCCTCTCCATGGGCGGTCTGGTCGAAAAGGCGATCAAGCGCTCGATGAAGGCGCTGACCGAACACAGCTTGAAACGGGCCAACAAGGTCATCGAGCGCGACAAGGCCATCAATGCGATGGAGGTCGAGATCGACGAGATGACCCGCCGCATCCTGGCGCTGCGCCAGCCCGCGGCGCGGGATCTGCGCTTCATCATCAGCACGATCAAGATTGTCACCGATCTCGAACGCATCGGCGATCTGGCCGAGGGCATCGCCGAATCGATGGTCGAGAACGAGGATGTGATCATCTCGCATACCGATACGCTGGATCTGCTCGCCGACCGGGCCGGAACGCAGCTGTCCATGGCCCTGGACGCCTTTTCCCGCGGGGACGTCGGTGCGGCCCTGTCGGTCATCGAGAACGATGCCAAGATCGACAAGCTGTTCCGCTCCCTGCAGCGCGAAAATCTGACCTACATGATGGAGGATCCGCGTCAGATCACGCCGGGGCTGATGGCCAACAACATCGGTCGCTCGCTCGAACGCATCGGCGATCATGCCGTGAACATCGCCGAGATGGTCATCTACATGATCAAGGGGCATGATGTCCGCCATGTGGACCATGAAACCGCGGCGGCGCTGATCAGTGGAGAACTCGACGACGAATAATGCGGCCGCGGCCGGCGGGCTGCTCGGAGCCATCGATGTCGGCTCCAACGCGATGCGTCTGGGCATCGCCGCCTGTGGCAACGACGGCCTGCCCGAGCTGATCCTCAGACATCGCGAGCCGGTGCGACTGGGGCATGATGCCTTCACCAGCGGCCGCTTCAGCCGCGAAACGATGGACGAGGCCGTGGCTGCCTTCCGGCAGTTCCGGCGCATCCTCGACCAGCACCATGTTGAAACAGTGCGCGGCACGGCCACCAGCGCCATGCGCGATTCCGCCAACGGCCGCGAACTGGTAGCCCGCATCCGGGAGGAAACCGGCATCGCGCTGGACATCATCAGCGGCGAGGAAGAAGCCAGACTGGTGCATTATTCGATCGCCCGCCGCGTGGATCTGGCCGGTCATTTCGCGATGCTCATCGACATCGGCGGCGGCAGCGTGGAGGTCACGCTGTGCGACGACGGCGAAATCGTCGCGGCGCAGAGCTTCAAGATCGGCACGGTGCGCCTGCTGGAGATGCTCGGCGAGGGCGAGGACTTTCCGCGACTGCTGGAGGAATACCTCGATGGCGCGCGCAAGAAGCTGCGTGAGCTGATCGGCTCGCGCCGGGTGGATTTCTGCGTCGGCACCGGCGGCAACCCCGGCGCCATCGGCGAGCTGGCGCACCGCCTGCTGCAGACCGAACGGCCGGACAGCATCCGCCGAAAGGAATTGCGCAAGCTGATCCGGCAGCTCTCCGGCCTCAGCTTCGAAGATCGGGTGCGCAAGCTCGAACTCAGGCCCGACCGCGCCGATGTCATCCTGCCTGCGGCCATGGTGATCCATGAGGTCATGAAGCTGGGACGGGCCAAGCGCATGCATATCCCGGATGCCAGCCTGCTCGACGGCATCCTGCTGGACATGATCGAATCCGGGGAGCAGTCCCTGATCTCCCGGCGTCGCACGCTGCTGGCCTGGGCGAAGAGCCTGAAGAAGAAATACCATGTCGATCAGCATTACGCCAAATCGGTGAGCCGGCTGGCCCTGAGCCTGTTCGATCAGACACGCGGAAAACTGCATGCGATGGATGCAGGCGACCGGCTGTTGCTCGAGATCGCCGCGCGCGTGCATGAGATCGGCATGTATGTCCGCATCGGTGGCCATCACCGCCATGCCGCCTACCTGATCTCGGCCGCACCGCTGCTGGGCCTGAGCGAACGCGACAAGGCCGTGCTGGCGCAGACCGTGCGCTACCAGCGCAAGGCCGCGCCCGATGCCGGGCATGCGGAATTCGCGAAGCTTTCACGTCACGACCAGACGCGCGTCTGGCAGCTCAGCGCGCTGCTGCGGCTCGCAATCGCGCTGAACAAGGAACGCCGCGACCGCGTTCACAGCCTGCGGACGGACACGGAGGGCAGGATCCTGAAACTGCACATCGAGGGCAGGGGCGATTTGCTGCTGGAGCGCTGGGCGGCACTGAAGCTGTCGGACTATTTCGACGAGGCCTTCGGCTATCGGCTGCATGTGGACCTGAAGCCGGAGGGATAAGGCTCAGCCGCCGGTATCCCCGAGCAGTGCCATCAGCTCGGCCTGGGCATTGCGCGGCCGCCCGCCCGGACGCATGCGCTGATAGCTGCCGTCCCTGCGCAAGGTCCAGGCGCCGGTATTATCGGCCAGATACAGCCTCAGCCCCTCGCGCATCACGCGCTCCTTCAGCTTCGCATCCCGGATCGGGAAACAGGTTTCCACCCGCCTGAGCAGATTGCGGTTCATCCAGTCGGCACTGGCGCAGAACAGCTCCGCCTCGCCGTTGTTGGCGAAATAATAGATGCGGTGATGTTCCAGAAAGCGGCCGAGAATGGAGCGCACGCGGATGTTCTCCGACACGCCGGGCACGCCGGGGCGCAGGCAGCAGATGCCGCGCACGATCAGGTCGATCTTCACGCCGGCCTGCGAGGCGCGGTAGAGCGCGCGGATGATCTCCGGCTCCTCCAGGCCATTCATCTTGGCGATGATGCGCCCTCCCCGCCCGGCGCGCGCATGTTCGGCCTCGCGCTCGATGCGCTCGATCATGCCCGCATGCAGCGTGAACGGCGCCTGCAACAGGGCCTTCAGGCGCTGGGCCCGGCCCATGCCGGTGAGCTGCTGAAACAGCTTGTGTACATCCTCGCCGATCTCCGGATCGCAGCTGAGCATGCCGAAATCGGTGTAATAGCGGGTCGTGATGCTGTGATAGTTGCCGGTGCCCAGATGCACATAGCGCCGCAGCCGCCGGCCCTCGCGCCTGACGATCAGCATCATCTTGCCGTGGGTCTTGTAGCCGACCACGCCGAAGACGACCTGCACGCCGGCCGCGTGCAGCCGATCGGCAAGACCAATGTTCTCCTCCTCGTTGAAACGGGCACGCAGCTCGATGACGGCAACGACCTCCTTGCCGGCGCGCGCGGCCTTCACCAGCGCATCGACGATCGGCGAATCGGGAACCACACGATAAAGCGTCTGCTTGATCGCCAGCACGTTCGGGTCCGTCGCCGCCTGATGCAGCAGATCCATCACCGGCGCAAAGCTCTGATATGGATGATGCAGCAGCACATCCCCGCGCTGGATGACCTCGAACAGCGAACCCGGCTCCTCCTCGCCCTCGGCGCGAATGCCCGCCGGCAGCCCCGGAACAAAGGGCTCGAACTTCAGGTCCGGCCGATCCACCTGATCCGAGATCGCCGCAAGCCGGTAGAGGTTCACCGGCCCGTCCACGCGATAGAAGTCCGAGTCCCTCAGATTGAACTGACGCAGCAGAAAATCGGACAGCTCCTCCGGGCATTTGGTCGAAACCTCCAGCCGCACGGCCTCGCCGTAACGGCGCTCCAGCAGCTCGCCGGCCACGGCCTTCTTCAGATCCTCGGTCTCCTCCTCATGCAGATACAGCTCGCTGTTGCGGGTGACGCGGAACTGATGGCAGGCATTCACCTGCATGCCCGGAAACAGCTCGGCGACATGGGCATGGATGATCGAGGACAGGAACACGAAGCCATGCGGAACCCCGGCCACCGCCTCGGGCAGCGCGATCAGGCGCGGCAGCGAACGTGGCGCCTGCACGATCGCATGCTGCATCTCGCGGCCGAAGGCATCGCGCCCCTGCAGCGCGACGATGAAGTTCAGCACCTTGTTGACGAGCTTCGGGAACGGGTGGGCCGGATCCAGCGCGATGGGCGTGAGCACGGGCAGCAGATCGGAGCGGAAGAAACGGCGGATCCACTGCTGCTGGGCCTCGTTCCATTCCCCGCGCCGGAGAATGGCAATGCCCTCGGCGCGCATCGCCGGCAGCAGTTCCTTCTCCAGAAGCGCGTACTGATCATTCACCAGCCGGTCCACCGATTCGCGGATCGCAGCCAGCGTTTCCGAGGTCGAACGCCCGTCCGGACCGACCGTATTCGCGCCCATGGCCAGACGGTGCCTGAGGCTGGCCACGCGCACCTCGAAGAACTCGTCGAGGTTGGAGCTGCTGATGCAGAGAAACCGCAATCGCTCCAGCAGGGGGACGGAGGCATCGGCGGCCATCTCATAGACCCGACGATTGAAATCGAGCATGCTCAGCTCGCGGCTGAGATAAAGTTCGGGACTCGTCAGATCCATATCGGACATGCAACCTCCTTGAATGCCATCGGGGCGACCGGAAAAAACAACCCCGGCCTGGGCCGGGGCTATCGAGAGGCAGGATGATTGCTTCTTCTGCGGCTCGAAAACTAGCCCGGCTTCATGACACCCGTATGACAGGGCCTTCCCCGCCGGCACCGGCCAGGATCACCGAAGCTAACCCAGTCACCGGTCCGCATAAAGCCAGACCGAATGCCTCCGCATACCCTGTCATCGGCAGGTCACAAGCCTGTCACCGGTCTGTCACGTTCCGCATCCAGAATGGAGCCGCAACGGATCATCGAAGGAGGTTTGCCATGGAACTGCCACGTCGAAACCGGGCCCTGATCCTGACCCGCAACATCGTGCCGGGCCATCAGATCGCCCGTCTGCTGGAGATGCACGGCTGGGTGGCCAGCAGCTGCCACGAAAGCCTTGAGCTGGAGCAAATCCGGGACATCAATCCCGGCCTGCTCGTCATCGACGTCAGCGATCCGGCCGAGGGCAACATGCGTTTGCTGCAGAGCTGCTGCTTTTCCCCGAGCATCCGCTATCGGGTCGCGCTCTGCCGGGGAGGCAATACGCCGGCCATGCGCGCGGCCCGCAGGCTCGGCGTGGATGGCTTCTTCTATCTGAATGCCGCCGGCAAGTCCCTGGATACCAGCATCGGGCTGGCGGCGCTGCTGTTGCAGAGCCGGTGCGGCTTTCCGGGCGTGCCGGCTGAAGCCGCCCCGCATATCACGCAGCGGCTATCGCCCCAATATGCCTGAGTCCTTCAGCGGACATTGACTCGGGGGCGGCAGAAGACATGATTGACGGACATGTCCGATATGCTGCCGCCTGCCGATACCCCCCTTTCATCGCCTGCCGATGAGCGGACGCTGTCGGTCACGGAGCTGACGGCCCGCATCAAGCAGGTGCTTGAACAGGGCTTTTCCAGGGTGCGGGTGAGCGGCGAGATCTCGCGCCTGACCCGCCCTGCCTCGGGCCACCTCTATTTCACGATCAAGGACCAGCATGCCGCGATCTCGGCGGTGATCTGGCGCTCGACCGCCGCCCGGCTTTCGACGCAGCCGAAGGAGGGCGGCGAATTCATCTTCAGCGGCCGCCTCAGCGTCTATGAGCCCCGCGGCACCTATCAGCTCATCGTCACCGGCATCGAGCCGGCCGGGGCCGGACGCCTGGCCGAAGAATACGAGCGGCGCAAGCGTATCTTTGCCGAACGCGGCTGGTTCGATGCGGCCAGGAAGCGGATGCCGCCGGAGCTGCCGCAGCATATCGGCATCGTCACGTCCGAAACGGCCGCGGCGCTGGCCGATGTTCGCAAGGTTCTGGCCACGCGTCCCGGCTGGCTGCAGCTGACACTCTCGCCCTGCCTCGTTCAGGGCGAACGGGCTGCGGCCAGCATCGCCCGTGCACTCCGGCGGCTGAGCGAACTGCCCGAACCGCCGGACGTGATTCTGCTGGTGCGTGGCGGCGGCAGCATCGAGGATCTCTGGTGCTTCAACGACGAGCAGGTCGTGCGCGCCATCGTCGAATGCCCGATACCGGTGATCACCGGCATCGGCCATGAAATCGATGTGACGCTGGCCGATTTCGCCGCCGATGTGCGTGCGGCGACCCCCTCCAATGCCGTGGAGCTGGCCTGCCCCGCAAGAGACGAGCTCGCCGATCGCCTGCCGCGCATCGAATCGATGGCGAATCTCGTGCGGCGACAACTGCTGCAGCAGCGGACGATGCTTGAGCATCTCCGCCACCGCCGGATGCATGCCTGGCAGCGCATGCTCGATGCGGGCCATTACCGGACCCAGCAGGGACTCCAGGAACTCGGCATGCTGGCCGTCCGGGACATGCAGCGCCGTCGCGCCCGCTTGGAGCTGTTTCGCAAACGGCTGCTGCCACACGAGCCCGGCCGCCGCCTGCGCATGCAACGCCAGCAATGGCAACAGCTGCACGGCCGCCTGCAGGCAGCCATGCTGCAATGCCACCAGCGCCCGTATCAGAGCCTGAAGGACTGGCGCGAACGCCTGAACATGTCCGCTGCCGTGCTGCTGCATCGTCCCGAACAGCGGCTCTTGCACCAAAGCCAGCGCCTTCTGGCCCGGCGCGGCCTGATCCTGCGCGATCCCGAGCGCCGCTTCGAGGAACTCAGGAACCGGCTTGACGATGACCGTCATCGGCTTCTGGAGCGGCGACGGCATGCGCTGTCGCTGCTTGGGCAGCAATTGCAGGCCCTGGGGCCGATGCAGGTGCTCCATCGCGGATACAGCCTGAACTATGACGACGAGGGTCGCCTGATTACCGCTGCGGCCGCGCTTGAACCGGGACAGCGCTTGCATGCGCGCTTCCATGACGGCACGGCGCATGCGCGGGTGGAGACCGTGGATACCGGAGGTGACACATGGCCATGAAGATGCGCATGCTCATAGGCCTTATGCTGCTGCTGATGGCTTCACCCCTGGACTGCTCGGCCGTGCAGCAGCCCCTGCAGGCCCGGCAGGGCGATATCCTGCGACTGACGCACGCCGGCCAGTCACCGCATCTGTTCTGCTTTGGCGTCGAATGGCCGGTCAGACAGACCGGGGAACATCGGTGGGTCGGCTGGATCGGCATCGACCTGAAGCAGAAACCCGGTCACTACCAGATCCTGTGGAAGGATAGCGACACGCAGACCAGCCTGACGCTGAAGGTCAACGCCGGAGAATTCCGCATCTCCCATATCCAGGTGGAGCGGAAGATGGCCGAGTTCGACCCGCCGACGCTGGCGCGCATCCGCAAGGAAGCCAGGGCACTGAAGGCGACCTACCGGGCCGCGGTCGAGGCCGATCCGGCCATCGAGATGGCCGACTATCCGGTCCACGGCATCATCTCCACGCCCTTCGGGGCGCAGCGCTATGTCAATGGCCAGCCGCGTTCGCCGCATTCGGGCCTGGATATCGCGGCGCCGGCCGGCACGCCGGTGCACCTGCCGCTGGCCGGACGGGTGCTGCTCGTGGCCGACATGTACCTCAACGGTAAGACCATCGCCATCGGGCATGGCAATGGCCTGGTGTCGATCTATTCCCATCTTGAGCAAACCGATGTGAAAGCGGAAGACTGGGTGGAGGCCGGCACGGTCATCGGCAGGGTCGGCGCCACCGGCCGCGCGACGGGCCCGCACCTGCACTGGGGTATCCGCTTTCACAATGCGCGCGTGAATCCCGAAAGCCTGCTGACCGGCAAGCCCTGAGACGCTGCAAACTGCGAAAATCGGGCTATACTACCGACAGCCGCGGAAAGCAGGCGGGGAGGAAGCTTGTACGGAGAAGAACTTTTCACCATCAGCCGCACCTCGCACCCGGACATCCCGCTGGGCGAGTATCCGTGCGACATTCCCTTCTCCGGCGGGGATGCATACCAGAGCGTGCATGTGACGCTGACCTGGGACTCGCCCCGGGCCAAGCACGGCATCCCGGTGCTTCAGCTCGAGGCCGGCCACACGATGGACTTTACGGCCCGGGAGCAGACACCGGCGGGCCATGCGGCCAAGCTCGTCGGCGACTGGCTCAACAGCCATGACATCGAGGGCGAAACCCGACATCTGGTGGAACTCTTCCTCTGGCAATGGCCCGGCATCGCCAAGGCGGAGGACGGGCGCTGGTATCTGGTGGACACGGAGGAGCGCCGAAAGAAGCTGGATGCACCATGCATCGACGTCCGGGGCCATGCGATCGAACGCCTGCCCGAGGCGGTTCTGGACAGTCCCAACCTGCAGGTCTGCGCCTACGGCTTCTGCCGCAAGCCCGGTCCGTGTTTCCTGCTCGATGCCTGCCTGAACTGCCCGATGTTTGCCACCAACCGTCATTTTCTGCCGGCCATCGAGGCGCGCATGCCGGAGATCCGCAGCAAGCGCGACCAGGCCGCCATCAGCAATCAGCCGCATCTGGTCGAAGCCTGCCGGCAGACCCTCGAAGCGATTGACAGGATGCGCACGGCACTGAACCATTAAGCGCAGTCAAGGAGCAGCCCATGAATGTTTTGATCATCGATGATGAGGATACCGTCCAGAGCATCCTGTCCGCCTTTCTGCAGCGCTATGTCAGCGATCGCGGCAAGGAGAGCGAAATCAAGACGATGAACGACCCGGTGCAGGGCCTTTTCGAGCTGACGACGAACGGCGACAAGTATCAGCTCGTCCTGCTCGACGTCCGCATTCCGAAACTCTCCGGCGATGAGATCTACAGCTCGCTTGAGCATGTGAACCCGGAGATTCTCGACCGCGTGCTGTTCGTGACCGGCTATCCCGAGGATCTGCATGAGCGCTTCCCCGGCAAGCCGCTGCGCATCCTGCAGAAACCGTTCCGCTACGATTCCTTTGCCGAGGAACTCGACAGGATGCTCGGCGCCTGAGCCGCAGGGCGCATCCATTCATGGAACCGGCCAAGGACTGGCGCGCCTCGCTCGCGGAGCATCGCAGCGCCTGGATCATTGCCACGGCATGCGTTGTTCTCGTCATCGTCGCCGCGCTTCGCCCGGAGCTGTTTCATCCGTCGCCGTCGACGGAAGAACAGAGCAGCGTTGCAGAGCAGAAGCCGCAGACCTACGCCCCCGTTGCCGCGAACAGGTCCGGGCCGAACCCGCCGGCTGACGTCCCGGCCAGTGTCCCGGACAGGGCGACAGACCAACCGGCGCCCGAGGCCAGCAAACCCGCACCCGGTCAGGCCAGCAGGCCATTGCCACGGCACGTTGAAGCGCCGGCCAGGAAAGCAACGCCGCACAAATCCGATGCCAGCCCCAGCCAGCCGCTGGTGAGCGGCAGCTATTATGTCCAGGTAGGCGCCTTTCGTGACCAGGACCATGCGAAACGGCTGGCCCGCCGCATCAGCCGGCAGGGTTGGCATGCACATGTCGTTCGCAAGTCGGAGAATCTCCATGCCGTCTGGGTCGGCCCCAGGGCCAGCCGCAGTCTGGCCCAGACCCTGCAGGAAAGCCTGAAACAGCGCCTGAACCTGAACGGCTTCATCGTCAAGAAAGCCTCATGAGCCATCGTTTCGGCCGGCATGGCTGTGTTGCGGCCGGCCATGCGGCGACGGCCGAGGCCGGCGCCGAGATTCTTCGCCAGGGCGGCAATGCCGTGGATGCGGCCATCGCCGCGATCACCACCTCCTTTGTCGCCGAACCGGTGCTGACGGCGGCCGGCGGCGGCGGTTTTATGCTGATTGCCGCACCGCATCAGTCCCCGCTGCTGCTCGACGGCTTTGCCCGCATGCCGGGTGGCAGCCCGTCGCCGGCATCGCTCAAGGCCATCCCGATCGACTTCGGCGACCATGTGCAGCGCTTTCATATCGGCCGGGCCTCGGTCGCAACCCCATCGCTGCCGGCCATGCTGTTCGAGGCGCATCGGCGATTCGGACGCCTGCCCCTGAAGGAGGCCATGGCTCCGGGGCTGGATGCGATCCGCAACGGCATACGCCTGAATGCGCTGCAGGCCTCCTTTATCCGGCTGCTGGAGCCGATCCTGACCTCCGAACCCGAATGCACGGCCCTGCACGCGCCCAGCGGCCGGCTGCTTGCCGAAGGCGAAAGCTTTCGCAATCCGGATCTGGCCAATACGCTGGAGATGCTGGCCATCGACGGCATGGACGAGTTCTATCGCGGCGATCTGGCGCGCGCGATCGTGGCCGCGGTGGCACCCGAGGGTCTTTTGAGGATGCAGGACATGGAGCAGGTCCAGGTTCAGCCGCGCACGCCGCTGCTGACGCGAATGTTCGATGGCGAATTTCTCACCAACCCGCCACCGTCGTCCGGCGGCCTGCTCATCGCCTTTGCGCTGAAGCTGCTGGAGCAGCTCAGGCCCCACCTCGATATCCCGGCGCATTGCTGGCCGGTTGCCATGGCTGGTGTGCTGCGCGAGGCCAGCCGCCTGCGCACGCGGGGCTTCGATCAACGCATCCATGACGAGGATCCGAGTGCTGAATTTCTCAGCAAACCCCATATCCGGGAACTGGCGCTGAAGCTGGCCGCCGGACAGGGCAGAGCCGATGCAACGCCGGAACCGATGAATCGCCATGGCAGCACGACGCAGATCTCGATCCTGGATGCGGACGGCATGGCCGTATCCATGACCACCAGCAACGGCGAGGGCTCCGGCATCGTCGTGCCCGGCACGGGCATCCACCTGAACAACATGCTCGGCGAGGAGGACATCAATCCGCTCGGCTTCCATGCGCTTCCCCCCGGCACCACGCTGTCTTCGATGATGGCGCCGTCGATCTTCCGGCATCATGGCCTGCCGCGGCTGATCCTCGGCAGCGGCGGCTCCAACCGCCTGCGTGGCGCCATCGCCCAGGTGCTGGTGCGCCGACTGCTGCTGGGCGAATCCATCGAGCAGGCCGTCCATGCCCCGCGCCTGCACAACGAGGGCGACGTGCTCGATGTCGAGCCCGGCCTGGTGGATGATATGATGCGCGACATGCTGATCGCCGACGGCTGGCGGCTGCGCGAATGGAGCCGCAGCAGCGTCTATTTCGGCGGCGTGCATGCGATCGCGGTATCGGATCGGGGGGAGATTTCGGCCGCCGCCGATCCCCGGCGAGGAGGCGCGGTCGCATGGACCTGAATCATGTGTTCATCGGCCTGGGCGGCAACCTCGGCGATGTCCGCAAGAGCTTCGAAACCGCGCGTCAGGAGCTGGATCGCTACGCCGGCATCCGCGTTCTTCGCTCCTCACTGCTGTATGTCACACCCCCGGTCGGACCGCAGGATCAGAATGACTTTCTCAATGCCGTCGTCTCAATCCGCACCAGCCTGACGCCGCTGGCCCTGCTGGAGCTTCTCCAGGGGCTTGAAACCCGGGCCGGCCGCACACGCGAGGTGCGCTGGGGCCCGAGAACGCTGGACCTCGATATCCTGAGCTACAACGATGTCTGCCTTGAAACCCGGACCCTGAGCCTGCCGCATCCCAGGATGCACGAGCGCCAGTTCGTGCTGCGGCCTCTTTGCGACATCGCGCCGGACTGGCAACATCCGATCCTGAAAAAAACGGCATCGGTTCTGCTCGGCGAGCTGCTCGATGCCGGCGAAGCGCCGCTGCCGGAGGGCTCCCCATGGTAGACCATGCTGTTTGAAAAGCCGCTGAACGAGTGTCATATCGCCATCGAGGGCGCGATCGGCGTCGGCAAGACAACGCTTGCGCGACGCATGGCCGACCGGCTCGGCTCGGAGCTCTTCCTCGAACAGGTGGATGACAATCCCTTCATCGAACTGTTCTATCGGGACCCTTCTCGGCATGCGCTGGCCGTTCAGCTCTCCTTTTTGTTCTCCCGGCTGAAGCACTGGCAGTCGCTGCATCAGCGGAACCTGTTTGCCAGCGGCGTGGTCAGCGACTACATCTTCGCCAAGGATCGGCTGTTCGCCACGGTCACGCTCAGCGACGCGGAGCTGGCGCTTTACGATCAGGTGGCGCGCCTGCTCAGCATCGACATCCCCAGCCCCGATCTGGTCATCTATCTGCAATCGGATGCGCGGGTGATTCTGGATCGCATCCGCAACCGCAACCGGCCGATGGAGCGCGGCATCAAGCCGGATTACGTGCGCGATGTCATCGCCGCCTACGATCGCTTCTTCTTCCATTATCAGGATACGCCGCTTCTGATCGTGCAGACCGACCGGCTGAACTTCGTCGAGGATGACGGGGCGCTGGACAGGCTGATCGAGCGCATCGGAGCGATGCAGTCCCGGACCGAATTCTGGGCCGACATGAGCCAGGCCGTCTGACCTCCATGTTCCGCCCTCCGATGGCAGCCATCCGTCACTTCCTGCATCAGGAAACCGCCAGCGGCTTTCTGCTGATCGCCGCGGCCATCCTGGCGATGATCCTGGCCAATTCGCCGCTGGCCGATGTCTATTTCCGGCTGATCGAGCTGCCGGTCAGCATCGGCGCCGGCGAGCTGAAACTGCAGAAGCCGCTGCTTCTGTGGATCAATGACGGCCTGATGGCCGTGTTCTTCCTGGTCGTGGGTCTGGAACTCAAGCGCGAGATGCTGACCGGCGAGCTGTCCAGCCTGCGCTCGATCGTTCTGCCCGCGGCCGGCGCGCTGGGCGGCATGGTCGCGCCGGCACTGATCTACACCGCCTTCAATGCCGGCGATGCGCAGGCGATGAGCGGCTGGGCCGTGCCGGTGGCCACCGACATCGCCTTTGCGCTGGCCGTGCTGCTGCTGCTCGGAAAGCGCGTGCCGACATCGTTGAAGCTGTTTCTGGTGTCACTCGCCATCTTCGATGACATCGGCGCCATCGTCATCATCGCGCTGTTCTATACCAGCGAGCTTTCGACGACCGCGATGCTGGTCTCGGGCATCTGCCTGGCCATGCTGGGGCTGATCAACCGCATGGGGGTGACGCATCATGCGCCGTACCTCCTCATCGGCCTGATCATGTGGGTCGCGGTGCTGAAATCCGGCGTGCATGCAACACTGGCCGGCGTGCTGCTGGCCATGGCGATTCCGCATGCCGATGCGAAGCGCCCCGGCTTCTCGCCGCTGCGCCAGCTCGAGCAGGGACTGCATTCGACGGTGGCACTGCTGATTCTGCCCCTGTTCGCCTTCGCCAATGCCGGCGTCCGTTTCGCCGGCCTTGGATGGGATGCGATCACGCATCCGGTGCCGCTCGGCATCGCCGCCGGCCTGTTTCTGGGCAAGCAGCTTGGCGTCTTTTCCTTCTGCTGGCTGGCCGTGCGCCTCGGCCTGGCCAGCATGCCGAGTCAGGCCCGATGGGTGCATGTCTATGGCGTGGCCATCCTCTGCGGCATCGGCTTCACGATGAGTCTGTTCATCGGCTCGCTGTCCTTCGAGGAATCCGGCGTGAACCTGATCTTCGACGAACGGCTGGGCATCATCCTGGGCTCCATCGCCTCGGCCGTGGCCGGCTATGCCCTGCTGGCGAAAACCCTCGATCGCAACACGCCTTGATTGCATCCGGCAATGCCCTAGCATGGCCGGAGACTTTGAAGACGGT
>CAZDLB010000030.1:0-17854 GCA_964505995.1 uncultured Zetaproteobacteria bacterium | reverse complement strand
GGAGGCCTAGCGCAGCTCCTCGGGGATGCTGAAATGCACGTTCTCCTCGCGCACCGACAGCGTGACGGGTGCAGCAAACCCGCGAGCCTTCAGCCATTCGACGACCGAATCGACCAGCACCTCGGGGGCCGAGGCGCCGGCGGTGATGCCGATGTCGGCATCGCGGGGCAGCCAGGCCGGATCGATGTCCCCGGGTCCGTCGATCAGGTAGGCGGGGCAGCCGGCCCGTTCGGCGACCTCGCGCAGGCGGTTCGAATTCGATGAGTTCTTCGAGCCGATGACGAGGATGACATCGGACTTCGCGGCCAGCTCCTTGACCGCCATCTGACGGTTGCTCGTCGCATAGCAGATATCCTCGCGCTTCGGCCCCTGGATCTTCGGAAAGCGTCGCTTCAGCGCCGCGACGACCTCGGCCGTATCGTCCACGCTCAGCGTCGTCTGCGTGACATAGGCCAGCTTGTCGGGATCGCGCACCTCCAGCCGGTCCACATCGGCCGGTTCCGAGATCAGCAGCACCGCACCCTCGGGCGCCTGGCCCATCGTGCCCTCGACCTCGGGATGGCCGGCATGACCGATCAGGATCACCTGATCGCCTTTCTGGTAGTGGCGCAGCAGTTCCAGATGCACCTTCGTCACCAGCGGGCAGGTTGCATCGATGACGCGCAGGCCGCGCTCCTCGGCGCGCCGGCGCACGGCCTGGCTGACACCGTGCGCCGAGAAGATCAGCAGCGAACCATCCGGCGCATCATCCACCTCATCGACGAATACGGCGCCCTTGGCCTTCAGATCCTCGACGACGTATCGGTTATGCACGATTTCATGGCGCACATAGACCGGCGCGCCATGGACCTCGATGGCGCGTTCGACAATCTCGATGGCGCGGTCCACGCCGGCGCAGAAGCCGCGCGGTTCGGCTAATAACACCTGATTCACTGGCATTTCTCCTCGACGAATTCGCCGGACAGACTACCATTGTGCGCTGATTCGTCACTTCAAGCCTTCACGAGGGAGTCAGAACATGAGCGATTACCGACTGAACCCGGGCGATGCCGCCCCCGATATCGAGCTGCCGGCCTATTCGAAGGATGCGCCGGAGGGCAACCTGAAGCTTTCCGATCTGCGTGGCCGCTGGGTGGTCCTGTATTTCTATCCGAAGGACAGCACGCCGGGCTGCACGACCGAATCCTGCGACTTCCGCGATGCGCTGCCGGATTTCTCGGCTGCCGATGCATACATCGTCGGGGTCTCGCGCGATTCGCTGAAGTCGCATCAGCGTTTCGCCGAAAAGCAGGGGCTGAACTTTCCGCTGATCTCCGATCCCGAGGAGAAGCTCTGTCGCGCCTTTGATGTGATCCAGCTGAAAAAGCTCTACGGCAGGGAATCCATGGGCGTGGAGCGCTCCACCTTCCTGATCGATCCGGAAGGGGTCGTGCGCCATGCCTGGCGCAAGGTGCGCGTCAAGGGGCATGTGGCCGAGGTGCTTGAAACGCTGAAGCGGCTGCAGGCCGGTTGAAGCCTTGCTGCGCGGGCGTCATATCCTGCTCGGCATCGGCGGCGGCATCGCCGTCTATCGCGTTGCCGAGCTGGCCCGGATGCTGATGCGGCAGGGAGCCCACGTGCGCTGCATCATGACCCGGGCGGCCTGCGAATTCGTCACGCCCCTGACCTTCGAGGCGCTTACCGGCGAGGCCGTGCATACCGAGCTGTTCGATCTGACGGATGAACGGGAGATGGGTCATATCCGGCTGGCGCGCTGGGCCGATGTGCTGGTGATCGCGCCGGCCACGGCCAATCAGCTGGCGAAGTATGCCAACGGCATTGCCGATGACCTGCTCGGCACGGTGGTGCAGGTCTGTGAAAGCCCGGTATTGCTGGCGCCGGCGATGAATGTGTCGATGTGGCGATCGGCCGCGACCCGCCGCAACGTCGCCACATTGAAGGAGCGCGGCTTCCGGATCATCGGGCCGGAGGCCGGCGATCTGGCCTGCGGTGAGCGTGGGGAGGGCAGGCTCGTCGAGCCGCAGGCCTTGCTGAGCGCGATCGGCCGGGAACTTGCGCCGCAGCGTCTTCAGGGGCAGCGCTGGGTCATCAATGCAGGACCCACCTGGGAGGCATGGGATGCCGTGCGCATCCTCAGCAACCGCGCCAGCGGAAGGCTGGGTGCTGCACTGGCCGTCGAGGCCTGGATGCAGGGAGCCGAGGTCTGCCTCGTGGCTGGTCCGGGTACGCCGGCCGTGGATGCCGCGATCCGGCGCGTGGATGTCGAATCGGCGGCCGACATGCTCAAAGCCTGCGAGGATGCGGCAGCCGGCGCGGATGTCTTCGTGGCCACGGCAGCCGTCAGCGACTATCGCATCGACAGGCCGCATGCCGGCAAGCTCAAGCGCGGGGATCGGGAGGAGCTGGAGCTGAAGCTGGTCCAGAATCCTGACATCGTCGCGACGATCGCCGCGATGAAGCACCGTCCAGCAACGGTGATTGCCTTTGCGGCCGAATGCGAGGATCTTCGCGGTCATGCGCGCAAGAAGCTTGAGCGCAAGGGCGTGGATGCCATCGTGGCCAACCCGGTTGCGAACATGGGCAGGGCCGAGGCCGGCGGCATCTGGATGGATCATGACGGCGCCATCGAGATAGAGAGTGCCGACAAGGCGGAGATGGCCCGGAAACTGATCGACATTGTTCTGGAGAAGCAGAGATGAAGCATCCGAAGGTACTGTTGCAGCGCTTGCCCCATGGCGAGGGCATCGATTTCCCGCATTATGCGACCGACATGGCGGCCGGGGCCGACCTGCGCGCCGCCATCGAGGAGACGCTGACGCTCGAGCCCGGCGAAGCCCGCCTGATTCCGACCGGACTGGCCATGGCGCTGCCCGAAGGCTATGAGGCGCAGATCCGGCCGCGATCCGGCCTGGCCCTGAAGCACGGCGTCACCGTGCTCAACACGCCGGGGACGATCGACGCCGATTACCGCGGAGAGGTCGGCGTGATCCTGATCAACCATGGCGATGTGCCGTTCGTGATCCAGCGCGGCGATCGCATTGCGCAGATGGTGATCGCTCCGTTTGTGCAGGCCAGTTTCGAGGAGGCCGAAAGCCTGTCGGAGACGGCGCGCGGCAGCGGCGGCTTCGGCAGCTCCGGTCGCAGCTGATGCTGGAGCTGCTGCATTCCCGGCGCATTCGCCTGCTGTGGACGGCGCTGGTCCATATCGGGGCCTCGCCAGGGCCGGTGTCGGTCAAGCGGCTGGCGGAACGGCTGGACTGTTCGCGCCGCTATCTGGAGTCGGACCTGCAATCGCTGACGCATCGGGGGCTGCTTGAATCCCGCCGGGGGGCCCAGGGCGGCTACCTGCTGGCGCGCAGCCCGCACCGGATCTCGCTGTGGGACGTGATCGAGGCCCTGCAGGAGCGGGAAACCGGGCCCTGCGACAGCGACTGTCCGGTGCAGCGGCAGGTCGTGCTGCCGCAGCTGAAACAGGCCGGGGACGCGATTCGAACGGCGCTTGAGGGCATTCAACTCTCCGATGCCCTGGAGATGGCCTCCCGCGCCTCTCTGGTTCCCCCGTCGGCGAGGACGGCCGATTTCAGCATCTGATTCCGGCATGGCATCGGTTTCGAACCTGCTGCATCAGGCTGCGCTGGCCGAATTATCGGACCGCAAGGCCCGGGTGGCGATCGTGCATGCGCAACCCGAGCCGCTGCTTGAACAGCTGCGTTCGGCCAGTGCGCATCTGCGGCTCGTGCAGGACTACCGCGAGCTGGTGCTGGCGCTGGAATCAGCCGGTTTCGAGGTTTCCAGGCATCTGGAAGGGCGGTTTGACCTGATCCTGATCCATCCGGCCAAGAACCGGACCCAGACGCTGGGCTGGGTGGCTGCGGCCAGTCGGCATCTGGGTTCCGATGGCCGGATGCTGCTGGCTGCGGCCAATCGCGAGGGTGCCCGGGGGCTGGCATCGCGGCTGCAGTCAGCCTTCCCGATGATGCAAAGCCAGTCCCGTTCGAAATGCCGGCTGTTTCACATCCGCCCCGGTATGGGCTGCGCATCCGGGGTGCTCGCTGAATGGCAGGATGCGGCACGCATGCGCAGGCTTGAGGAAACCGGGCTGTATTCGATGCCGGGGCTGTTCAGCTGGGATCGCATCGATACCGGCTCGGCGATGCTGATGCGGCATCTGCCCGGGAAGCTTCGCGGCACCGGCATGGACCTGTGCTGTGGCAACGGCGTTCTGGCGCGCCACATCATGCAGCAGAATGGCGCGATTGCCGGGCTGCACCTCGTGGACCACGATCGTCGGGCGCTGGATTGTGCCCGGCGAAATCTCGCGGGCTTCGATGGGCTGCTTGCCTGGCACTGGCTCGATGCCACGTCCGAGGTCCTGCCCGGCGGCATGGACTGGATCGTCTGCAATCCGCCGTTTCATCAGCAGCAGAAGCAGGATGCAGGCATTGGCCAGCGCATCCTGGAGAACGGCTGCCGGGCCCTGAAGCCCGGTGGCGAGCTTTGGATCGTCGCCAATCGCAAGCTGCCGTATGAGCAGGTGCTGAACGCCTGCCTGAGCCGGGTGGACATCGTCAGCCAGCAACAGGGGTACAAGATCATCCGGGGGGTGCGATGATGCGGCCTGAGCGACTGGATCGGCTGTTTTCGCGCCTGGGCTACGGCTCGAGAAAGGAGGTGCGCGCCTGGCTGCGACAGGGCCGCATCGAGGTGGACGGGCATGTTCCCGCATCGCCGGCGGCGAAGGTGGATGCGATGAAGGTGCGGATTGATGGCGAGCCGGCGGATCATCCTTGCGGGCTGACGCTGGCCTATCACAAGCCGCTGGGCAGCGTGTGCTCGCATCGGGAGCAGGGGCGGCTGATCTATGAAGACTTCCCGGAGCGCTGGCGGCATCGCAAGCCGGCGCTGAGCAGTGTCGGCCGGTTGGACAAGGAGACCTCCGGACTGCTGATCGTCACCGACGACGGCGCGCTGAACCACGCGCTGACCAGCCCGCGCCGGCATGTGCCGAAGACCTACGAGGTGGAAACGGCCGAGCCGCTGGATGCCTCGCTGGTCCAGATCTTTGCATCCGGTGAACTGATGCTGGAAGGGGAGGAGAGGCCCTGTCTGCCGGCCGGGCTGGAGATCCTCGACGCCCGGCATGCGCGCCTGATCCTGCATGAGGGGCGCTATCATCAGGTGCGGCGCATGTTTGCGGCCGTCGGCCACCATGTCCTGCGCCTGCATCGCAGCGCCATCGGCGCGCTGGCGCTGACCGATCTGGATCTGAAACCGGGGGCATATCGGCAGATCGATCCAGATCATCTGCTTGAGAGGATTGGCGGCGAGCCTGGCTGAAAGCGTAATGCCCGCAGTTTCGTCTATACTTGTACCAACCCGATATTTCGGTTGACAGGAGGTCGGCATGGTCTGGCTGGTATTGGCGGCGGTGGTTCTGATTCTGATATATCTGCTGGCCGAGGTGCGGCTGCCGCTTCCGGCCTGGACGGGCCTGCTGGCGGGCGCCGATCTCGTTCTGCTCTGGGCGGGCATGCCGCTGTGGCTGGCGATCGTTCTGGCGCTTCTGATCGGCGCCATCTATCTGTTCTTCGGCATCGGAGAGATGCGCCGGCAGTGGATCTCGAAGCCGCTCTTGAACCATATCCGGCGCGCGCTGCCGCCGATCTCGCAGACCGAGCGCGAGGCGCTGCAGGCCGGCACGACATGGTGGGATGCCGAGCTGTTTCGCGGCCGGCCGGACTGGAAGCGGCTGCTGCAGACGCCGGCGCCGGCCCTGAGCGATGAGGAGCAGGCCTTTCTCGACGGGCCGTGCGAGAAGCTGTGCGCGATGCTCGATGACTGGCAGATCTCGCACGAGCTGCGCGACCTTCCCCCCGAAATCTGGGACTATCTGAAGAAGCATCGCTTCTTCGCGATGATCATCCCGAAACAGTACGGTGGCCTGGAGTTCTCGGCTTACGCGCATTCGCGCGTGATCCAGAAGATCGCCAGCCGTTCCGGTGCGGCCGCCGTGACGGTCATGGTGCCCAATTCCCTGGGTCCGGCTGAACTGCTGCTGGCCTACGGCACCGAGGAACAGAAGAACCATTACCTGCCGCGACTGGCCAGCGGCGAGGAGATCCCGTGCTTTGCTCTGACCGGTCCGTTTGCCGGCTCCGATGCCGGCGCCATCCCCGACACCGGCATCGTCTGCGAGGGCGAGTTCGAGGGGCGCAAGGTGCTCGGCATGCGGCTGAACTGGGAGAAGCGCTATATCACGCTGGGCCCCGTGGCCACGGTGCTGGGCCTGGCCTTCCATGCCTACGATCCCGACCATCTGCTGGGCGAAAAGGAAGATCTCGGCATCACCTGCGCGCTGATTCCGACGGACACGAAAGGGGTGGAGATCGGCCGGCGCCATGATCCGCTGAATATCGCCTTCCTGAACGGTCCGAACCGGGGCAGGGACGTCTTCATGCCGCTGGACTGGATCATCGGCGGCGAGGCGATGATCGGCAAGGGCTGGCGCATGCTCGTCGAACGCCTGTCGATCGGCCGCGGCATCTCGCTGCCGTCGCTCAGTGCCGCGGCCGGCAAGCTGGCCAGCGACACGACCGGGGCCTATGCCCGCCTGCGCAAGCAGTTTCACCTGCCGATCGGGCGCTTCGAAGGCGTGCAGGAGGCGATGGCCCGCATTGGCGCGCTGACCTACCGCATGGATGCGGTGGAGCGGCTGACGACCTCGGCGCTGGATGGCGGCGAGAAGCCGGCGGTGCTGACGGCGATTGCGAAACGCTACCTGACCGAGGACATGCGCCAGGTTATCAATGACGCGATGGATGTGCATGGCGGTCGCGGCATCTGCATGGGGCCGTCGAACTACCTGGGGCGCACCTACCAGTCCATTCCGGTCGCCATCACCGTGGAGGGCGCGAATATCCTGACGCGCAGCATGATGGTCTTCGGTCAGGGCTCGATCCGCTGCCATCCCTATCTGCAGAAGGAGCTGGATGCGGCCTATCTCGAGGATGAAGAGCAGGCGCTGAACGCATTCGATCAGGCCCTGAGCGCGCATCTGGCATACACGCTTTCCAATGCCGCCCGCGCCTTCCTCTACAGCGTCAGTGGCGCGCGTCTGGCCGCCTCGCCGGTTTCCGGGCCGACGGCGCGCTACTACCGCCAGATCGGCCGCTTCAGCGCCGCGCTGGCCGCAATGTCCGATGTCTCGCTGCTGCTTCTGGGCGGCGCGCTGAAACGCAAGGAGTCCATCTCCGGCCGTTTTGCCGACATGCTGGCCTATCTGTATCTGGCCTCGTCCGTGCTCAAGCGCTACGAGGATGAAGGGCGACCCGATCAGGCGCTACCGCTGGTGGCCTGGGCCTGCGAGGATGCGCTCTACCGGGTGCAGATGGCGGCCGACGGCATCCTGCGCAATTTCCCGAATCGTCTGGCGGCGCTGAAGATGCGGGCCTGGGTGCTTCCGTGGGGATGTCGGCTGAAGCCGCCTTCGGATACGCTGAACCGGGAGGTGGCCGAGCTGATGATGCAGCCCTCCGAGGTGCGCCAGCAGCTGGTGGCCGGCATCTATCGCCATGATGCGCCGGACGATCCGGTCGGCCGGCTGCATCTGGCGCTGCAGCTGACGCTGAAGGCCGATCCCATCGAGGCGAGGCTGCGCAAGGCGGGCCACCGCTGGCATCCCGATATCGGCTATGAGCAATGGGTCAAGGAGCTGAAGGAGAGCGGGCTGATTGACGAGGAGGAAGCGCGGCTGCTCACCGATTGCCGTCAGGCCGTTTATCGCGCGATCAGCGTCGATGATTTCGATCCCGGCGAATGGAAGCGGCCGCGTCGCAGAACCACCGCGAAGAAAACGGCATCGCGCCGGAAATCCCCGTCCTCGAAGGCGAAGGACGGCTGATGCAGGCCTCTACAGGCCGCCGCTGATGCGCCAGCCGGCGGGCGTTTTCGTCAGATAGAGCTGTTCGCGCTGCGTGATCTCGCGCCAGTCATTATCGATGCGCACCTTCAGATGATAGGACTGTTCGCACTGGGCATGGTTCTCGTCGATCAGAATGATGTTGCGGTCGAAGGATTGCATGCGCGTTTCGTCGAACTGGGAGAACAGGTCGATCATGCTGGCCACGACGGTGATCTTCGTCCTGCCGCGATCGTGATAATCCGCCAGCAGCAGCTTGCTGTAGCCGTCGATATCGCGGGCCGTGACGGCCGCATCCCTGGCATCAAGCACGGCATCGATCCTGGCCTTCTCGACATCGCTGCATCCCGCCAGCATCTGGAGTCCGGCCAGCAGCAGAACGGCGATGCGATGCGGGGTCATCAGAGAAATTCAGCCGCCTTCGCCGACCACGGACTTTTCGGATAGTTGTGCCGCAGCAGCAGCGCGCTCTGGCGCGCGTTCTGCTTCAGACCGAGCTCGGCATAGGAGGCGGCCAGATAATACAGTGCCTCCTCGATGGACGGCGTGGTCTGGTATTTCTCGAGGATCACCTGAAAGCGGTTGGCCGCCGCGACGAAGCGGCCATTGTCGAAATAGAACTTGCCCACGGTCAGTTCATGGCGGGCCAGCTCGTTGTACAGCCGCTGCAGATAGCGCCTCCCGTCCCGGGCATAGACGCTGTCCGGATGCTCCTTGAGCAGCTTTTTGAAGGATTCGATGGCCAGCTTCGTCTGCGTCGGGTCCCTCTCGGCATCGGAGCGTTCTCGGTAATGGCTCATCGCCAGCATGTATTTCGCATAATCCACGTTCGGATGCCTTGGATGACGCTCGATGAAGCGCTCGGACAGGGTTTCGGAAAGGATGTACTGGCCGTCCTTGTAGGCGGCGAAGATGCGCAGCAGCTCGGCCCGGACCGTGTAGCGGCTGTAGGGGTGGCGCGAGGAGAAATGCTCCAGTTCCATCGCGGCCCGGCCGTAGTCGCCTTCGTGGACCAGAAGCTTGGAGTGCTCGTATTCGGCCTTGGCGGTATCCTCGAAGACCTTGTCCGAGGCGCAGCCGGCAAGCAGCAGCAGCGCGATCAGCGCCGGAAGATGGAAGCGGGAGAACATGCGCGGAGTTTAGGGACTTGCCGGGCGCACGACAACGGCAAGCATGCGCCCGCAGTTTCCATGATCGCGCCGGTGTGAGAAAAACAGTCCGGATTCGCAGCTGGTACAGCGATGGATATGCTCGATGCGGGTTTCCGCAAGGCCCGCTGCAAGCAGTTGCCGGCGGTTGATGGCGGCCAGATCGGCAGCGAGCCGCCCATCCGGGCCTGCATGGATAAAGGCTTCGGCGCCGTCGGTGCTGTGGCGAAGCGCCTGGGCCACATCGGACCTGATATCGAAGCAGCAGGGACCGATGCAGGGGCCGAGCGAGGCGATCATGCGTTCGGCGCGGGCATTGTGCCGCTGCAAGGCTGCGACGGTTCTGCCGATGATGTTTCCTGCCGTGCCGCGCCAGCCGGCATGCACGGCGGCCACGAGGCCGGCTTCGGGATCGGCCAGCAGGACGGGCAGGCAATCGGCCGTGCGTACGGCCAGCGGGGTGTCGGGCGCACTGCTCCAGAGCGCATCGGCTTCCTGCCCGTGCAGCCTTCCCGGCCCGGAACATTCCAGCATCGCCGTGCCATGCACCTGTCTGGCCTGATGCGGCGTAACGCCAAGTCCGGCCCGCAAAACCAGCCTTTCCAGATTGCGCTCGACCTGGTCATCGCCCAGACCGAAGCCGAGATTCAGCGAGGCAAACGCGCCCCGGCTGAAGCCGTGCAGCCTCGTTGTGAACAGGGCACGGATGCCATGCCGGCGAAACAGCGGCGATGGCAGAAACATCGGCCCGTTCAAGCGTAGTTTTCCACAAGCGCCGCGTTCAGGCGCCGCAGATCCTCCGGCAGCGGCGCGATCACCTCGACCGGATCGCCGGTGATGGGATGCACGAAGGCCAGCACCTCGGCATGCAGGGCCTGCCGATTCAGATCCCGGATCGCCGAACGGCTGGGTTCGGGGATGTCGTGCCCCGGATGATAGCTGCGCGCATACACCGCATCCCCGAGGATGGGCAGGCGCTCATGGGCCAGATGCACCCGGATCTGATGCGTGCGTCCGGTATGCAGGGTCAGGCGCAGGCGGCTGAACGGTCCCAGGAAGGCCTCGACCTCGGCATCGGTGACGGCATGGCGCCCTTCGGGATGCACGGCCATCTTCTGACGGTGCTGCGGATGGCGGGCGATGGCAAGCTCGATGCGCCGGTGTTTCCATCGCGGCGCGCCGCGGCACCAGGCGAGGTACTGCCGGGTCAGATCATGGCTGGCAAACATCTCCGACAGCCCGTGATGCGCGGCCTCGGTCTTGGCCACGACGATGGAGCCCGAGGTGTCCTTGTCCAGCCGATGCACGATACCGGGGCGCTCGACGCCGTTAATGCCGGGCAGGTCCGGGCAATGATGCAGAAGCGCATGCACGAGCGTGCCGCGTTCATGGCCGTGGGAGGGATGCACGACCATGCCGGCCGGCTTGTTGATGATCAGCAGATGCTCGTCTTCATAAAGGATGTCCAGCGCGATGGCCTCGGGTTCCAGTGCCAGGGGGCGGGTTGCCGGCAGCCGGATCGTGAAGCGATCACCCTCATAGACCTTCGTCGAGGCGCCAAGCCTGGCATCCGCTGCGGGCGGTTCCCGCTCGATCATCCCCTGATGCAGCAACTGCTGGATGCGGCTGCGGCTGATGCCGCTGGCGCGCGCAAGCGCCGCGTCCAGTCGCCGGCCGGAATCTCCGGCCTCGATGCACACCCGCAGCACCTCCGGCTGAGTGTCCATGCTCAGCTCGATTCGGCCCCGGCCTCCTCATCGGCCCTGGCCGAAGCCCTGCTGCGACGCGTTCGCCGGCGCGATGACGGTTCGGCCTGTTCACCGGCATCCGCATTCGAAGGCGCGCTCTCAGGCTTTGTGGCCTTCGTGCCGCGATCCCCGGCCGGCTTCGCATCGCTGGATTCCGGCGCCGGGTTCTTCTCCGGGGCCTGATCCCCGGAAGTCTGCGCGTCTGCCGTGTTCGTGGCCGATGCGGACTCCGCGCTCCGGGAGCCGTTGCCGGAAGAGCGGCGACGACGGCGACGGCGGCGCTTGCGGCTCGGCGAGCCCTCGGAAGAGCCATTGGATGCCGTCGCATCGGCCTGCTGTTTCTCGCCGGATTGCTGATCTGCTGCCTTGCCCTTTTCTTCGGTTTTGCCGGTCTGGGCAGCCGATGCGGACTGCTGGTTCTGGTCGGATCCCTGCCCGCTGCGGCGGCGCTTGCGGCCGCCACGGCGCTTGCGCTTGCGTGATTCCTCCAGCTGCTTCCGGCGTTCCTCCTCCTCGCGCTGTCGGGCCAGTTCCTCGCGTCGCTTCTGGCCGGTCAGGATCTCGACGATGGCCTTGAGCGGATTCTTCCGTTCGGGCTTGCGTTCGGGCACGGCCGTCGGGATGCCGACGACCGGGTTGACCGGCTTGAGCTTGCGGCCGCTGCGCGGAGGCTTCTTGTTCTTCATCGTGTCCTCGAGAACCTCGACGCGCTGCTGGTTGTTCTCCGTCCATTGCCGTTCGATGCGATAATGGGGGATATCCAGATCCGGCCGGATCTGCAGCGTGATCTGCACATCGTAGTTCTCTTCGATGCGTGCGATGTAGTCGCGCTTGTTGTTCATCAGGTATTCGCCGGTGTCCGACGGCACCTGAACGACCAGTGTCGGTTTCTTGCCCGCCTCGGCCCAGTCCTCCATGCGCGTGAGCATCTGCAGCGCCATGGCCTCGACGGTGCGGATGAAGCCGCGGCCCTGACAGCGAGGGCAGACCTCGGTCGTGGACTCATGCACCGACGGATGCAGCCGCTGGCGGGACATCTCCAGCAGGCCGAAGCGCGAGATGCGGGCAAACTGGATGCGCGCCTTGTCGGACTTGCAGGCCTCGCGCAGCGTTTCCTCGACCTGCTGGGCATGCTTGCGGCTGGCCATGTCGATGAAGTCGATGACGATCAGTCCGCCGATGTCGCGGATGCGCAGCTGGCGCGCGATCTCCACGGCGGCCTCGAGATTGATGGTCAGGGCCGTGTCATTGATATGCTTGCCCTTCGTCGCGCGGCCGGAATTGATGTCGATCGAGGTCAGCGCCTCGGTCGGGTCGATGACGATCGAGGCGCCGGACGGCAGGCGCACCTCATGGTCGTGAATCTCTTCGCATTGCGACTCGATGCCGTAATGCCGGAACAAGGGCTTCCTGCCGCGATAGAGCTTCACGAGCTTTTCCTTGCCCGGTAGCACGGCATGCACGAAGGCCTTGGTCTGGGTGTAGACCTCGTGGTTGTCCACCCAGATTTCCTGGATGTCGTCGCTGTAGTGGTCGCGAATGGCCCGCGTGGCCAGGTTGCTTTCCAGATAGATCAGCGCCGGCGCCGGCGTGGTCTCGCTCTTGATGCGGATCTCGTCCCAGAGCCTGCGCAGATACTGATAGTCGCGCTGCAGCGCCTCCAGGCGCTGGTCCTTGCCGGCGGTGCGGACGATCAGGCCCATGTCCTCGGGCACCTCAAGGTGCGACAGCAGCTCCTTCATCGCGCGCCGCTCCTCGTCGGAGAGCTTGCGCGAGATACCGCCGCGGCTCGTGTTCGGGCTGAGTACCAGATAGCGTCCGGCCAGCGAGATCTGCGTGGTCAGGGCCGCGCCCTTGTTGCCGCGCTCCTCCTTGACGACCTGCACCAGCAGCTCCTGTTTCGGAGCCAGGATGTCCTGGATGCCGAGCTTGCGGACATCGGCATTCTTGTCCACGCCTTCCTTCCAGTAGTCCGGATGGATTTCATTGATCGGCAGGAACCCCTGGCGGGCCGCGCCGTACTCGACAAAGGCCGCCTGCAGGCTCGGCTCGACCTTGGTCACCCGTCCCTTGTAGATATTGCTCTTGGTCTGGACCTTGTGTTCGGACTCGATATCCAGCTCGTGCAGATATCCGTCCTCGACGATGGCCACGCGGCTCTGTTCCTCGTGGACCGCATTGATAAGCATGAGTTTCTTGGTCACGCCGTCTTCCTTTTGGCGTTTCCCGACTTGGATCACGGCAGGCCCGGGGCAGGGGAGATGACCCCCGCCGCACGCAGGTCACATCCACGAACGCGGCAGGCCACACGGGCGCCCGCCGTCGCTTGAATGTCACTGTCCCGACTGCGTCGAATCCCCTGGATCCGCGCGCAGCGCAAGCCTTGAAACGCAGTTTTACTTGTGCAGGCTCGACATGCCCGGCATCCGGCGGCATCCCTCGGTCGGACAGGACATGCAACAGACAAGGTCGGGATCGTTCGCAGGCTGGGATTCCCGATGGCAAATCACTAGCATTGCATGTTCGGGGTGCGTCACACCATGATGCAGAAAACATGGAGCTCACTGCACAGCAGCGCCCAGACTAGCCGAAGGATGGGGGCGATGGCAAGAAAAGACTTGGAGAGCGGCCATTTACATGTCGCTGCCGATGAGGCCGGCAGCCGCCTGGACCGGGTGCTGCTGCGCAGGCTCGGCGCCTCGCACCGTCCGCTGATCCTGCGGCTGATCCGCAAGGGCAATGTGCGCGTCAATCGCAAGCGCGCCAGACCCGAAACCCGGCTGCAGGAAGGGGACGACATCTTCCTGCCGGCCAGCCTGCGCCAGCCGCCGGAGCCGGCGTCGGTGCAGACGATCCCCGCCGGTCTGATGCGTCAGGTTCGCTCGCTTGCGATACTCCATGAGGATGAGGATCTGCTCGCCGTCTATAAGCCGGCCGGCATGGTCGTGCACGGCGGCAGCGGCCATGGCGCCGGACTGATCGAGGCGTTGAAGGAGCTTCGCCATTTGCCGGATCTGCGGCTGGCGCACCGGCTGGATCGGGATACCTCGGGCGTGCTGCTGATGGCCAAGCATCTGGCGGCACTCAGGGCGCTGACCGAATCCTTCCGCGAGCGCGACATGCACAAGACCTATTTCGCGCTGATCGCCGGGCATCCGTTTGCCCATGCCGGGCGCATGGTCTCAAGGCTTGCCAAGGGCGCGGTGCGTGGCGGCGAGCGCATGGTCGTCGATGCCGAGGACGGCAAGGAATCGGTCACCGATTATCAGGTCATGATGCATCTGGAGAAGGACGGGTTTGAATACGCGATGGTGGCGCTCAATCCGCACTCGGGGCGCACGCATCAGCTGCGCGTGCAGCTGGCGGGCGAGGGGCATGCGATCCTCGGCGATGGCAAGTACGGCAGGCGCGAAGACAATCGGGCGTTCAGGAAGCTCGGCGGCAGGGGGCTGGCGCTGCATGCCTGGCGGCTGCGCTTTCTGCATCCGCGGCGCCATGAGCCCGTCGAGATCCGGGCCGGACTGCCGGCCTCATGGAGCCCTCTGCTGCACCGATAATCGGCCGGACATGGGCCAGTAAGAAGGGCGCCTCAACGGGCGCCCTTCGGGTCAGGATCAGGCCTGCTGGATGCCGGCCAGATACCAGGTCGGATCATCGGCGTTCGGATCGTGCCGGAAGATCCAGGTTTCATGCACCTCGCTGCTCCGGTCATCCACCGGCCTGCCCCCGGCATCGAGTGTCTGTTCGCGCAGCATCGCGGTGAAATCCACGGCCACCCATTCGAGATGGTTCTCGATCCAGCTGTCGGCAATGCGGGCATCGAGTGCTGCGACCTCGGTGCGGTCGCCATCGCGCTGGCGCATCTCATTCTCGATATGCGCGGCAACCTCGGGGGTGCAGAAACGGCGGATCTCGTCCATGTCGCGCGCATCCCAGGCGGCCTGCATGCGCATGAAGATCTCGCGAGCCGCCTTCAGGAACTCCTTCTCACGGATGTCCGGACGCAGCACGCGGCCGGACGCGGGCCGGGTATCCTGGCCAAAGCTGGCGGCATGCGCGCCGGCCAGGCCTGGCCCGGCCTTGCGGCGCAGAAACCAGATCAGCAGTGCTGCGAGTGCCCCCAGCACGACGATATCGAAGAGGTTGATGCCCTCGAAGGCGCCGCCGAAGAACATCGCACCCAATAGCCCGCCCAGCGCCAGGCCGCCGAGCATGCCCATCATGCCGGTGCGCGCCGAACCGCGCTGACTGGCGGGTTTGCCCGGCGCACTCCTTTGTTGGGAAAAATGATTCGGAGCCGGCGCATGCATGCGCTGTTTGCCGAAGCTTGCGCCGCCGCCGAAGCGACGCGCATCGGCATCGTCCACGGCGACGACGGACAGGGTGAAGATCGCCACGATGGCGAGCAGGAACCATGATTTCATTGCAACCTCGTCATTCGTTTTCGCCGTCATCGGCGAATTTCAGTTGCGCCATGCGGGCCTGAAAGGCCGCCCGGCGAAGCCTGCGATCCTTGATGCCGGCAAGCTCTCTGGCAAGCCTGCGTTTCTCCGTCAGTGAAACCCTGCGGGCCCGGGGCTTCGGTGCAGCGGGGCGGATGCCGGCGCCGGGAACCATGCGGGTGCGGATATGGGTGAGCTTGTCGATGCCGGCATGCCGGAAGCAGGCCCTGCGAATCTCATCGCGCAGGAAGCGGATCTGCTGCGCCATGATCGAATGATCCACGGCGATCCACAGGCAGCGGCCGTCGCTCGTGGCCTCGAACTGAAGCGGCTCGGTGCGCTGCGCCATCATCGGCCCGACGATGTCGGGCCAGGCGCGCCGAAGCCTTGCCAGCCCGATCAGCTGCTCCAGCGCCTCATTCCCGAGGATGTTGCCGAGCTCGCCGGAAAGGCCGTGCAGGCGCCGCCGGCGAGCTTCGGATCGCGAGCGGCTCAAAAGGGCAGCTTCTTGCCGCCGAGGATGTGCACATGCAGGTGGAAGACCTCCTGGCCGCCGCCCTCGCGCACATTGATGACGACGCGATAGCCGGCCTGAAGATGCAGTACCTCGTCGGCGATGCGGCGCACGCGGTCCATCAGCGTGCCGAGCAGCGCCGGATCCTCGCAGTCGGCGAGGGTCGCCACATGCGTCTTCGGGATCACGAGCACATGCGTCGGCGCCTTCGGATGGATGTCCTTGAAGGCATAGACCTCGTCATCCTGATAAACCTCGGTGGACGGGATCTCGCCGTCGATGAT
This sequence comes from uncultured Zetaproteobacteria bacterium, assembly GCA_964505995.1. Taxonomy (GTDB): domain Bacteria; phylum Pseudomonadota; class Zetaproteobacteria; order Mariprofundales; family Mariprofundaceae; genus JAJRVH01. The sequence goes on along the minus strand of CAZDLB010000030.1, from coordinate 1,800 downwards.
CTTGCAGAAAAGGCAGTCGCTCATGCCGGCCTCCGGATGGGTTCGTCGTGGTAAATGTAGCAGTCCGGCAACGGGATTCAATCCCGGCCGGATTCCGTGTTCCTGTCCGGTTCTGGCGCCGGATTTTCCTCGATCTCGGGAAGACGGAAGCCCGTGGCGCGCGCAAGGCGCTGCATGTACATGATGCCGCGATGCGGCTCGCCGATCCTTAAGGTCGTATACAGCCAGGCGAACATCGCATCGGCCTCGTCATGCTCGCAGACCAGTTCGAGCATCTCCTTCTCGGCATGCTCGACCAGCCCCTTCAGCGCTTTCGGGGAGCTTGTCGCCGTGCCGCGCGCCAGATGCATCTGTGCACGCAGCTGGCCATGCTCCTGCATCAATGCCTTCAGCGCAGCCAGCGCATCGCCCTTGGGCACGATGCAGGTGATCAGCCGCGGCGCCGAATCCTTTTTCGCGGCATTCACTTGCGCCCTCCCAGCCGCTGCAGCACCTCGGGCGGGATATGGGTGGCGGCCTTCTCGACCGGCGTCATGTACATGAAACCCATGCCGGGGGTGTCCAGCTGCGCGGCCTTGTGCATGACCTCGAAGATGCGGTCGGCCTGGTCGGTGGCGGCCAGGATGCTGATGACCTCCTTCTCGACCTCGACGGCCACGCCGAGGATGCCGAGGCGCTCGCGCACGCCCGATCCGCGGGCGTAGTGCACGGTGGCGCCGGAAGCGCCGGCGGCCTGGGCCGCCTGCACGATATCGTCGGCCTTGCCGCGCTGCACGATGCAGGTGATCAGCACGACATCGGTCAGCACGGCGATTTCGTTATGGTTCAGTCCGGATTTCTTCATGCGCCTTCCTCCGCGAGTTTGGCTGCCTCTTGCAGGCGATGGCGGCGATGGATGCTCCAGCGAATCCACAGGCCGGTGGCCAGCACCGACAGGATGGGGCCGATCGAGGCCATGGCCAGGATGCCGAAGCCCTCGATGGCGTTCACCGCATCGCCCAGACCCACCCCCATGGCCAGCACCAGCGGCACCGTCACCGGGCCTGTCGTCACGCCGGCGCTGTCCCAGGCGACATTGACGAATTCCTCACTGGAGAAGATGGTGAACATCAGGGCCAGCAGATAGGCCGGGATCAGGATGGCGGCGAGCGGCCAGTCGAAGATGACCTTGAGGATGCCGGCTGCAAGCCCCATGCCGACGCCGAAGGAGACGGCATAGATCAGCGTGGACTTGCGAAACGCGCCCTGGGTCAGGTTCTCGACCGTCATGCCCAGCGCATTCAGCGCCGGTTCCGCCAGCGTGGCGCCGAAGCCGAGAAACCAGGCGAACAGCACCGTCACGCCGATGCCGATGCCGAAGACATACAGCGGCGAATCGCTGATGGCATCGATATGGGTGAAGGTCGCCGGCACCAGCGAGCCGGACTGCGAGCCGAGATTCGTCAGGCCGTAGGTCAGGCCGACATTGAAGACGATCATGCCGATCAGGCAGAGCGAGATGCCGTAGATCGTCAGCGAGGCCTGCTTCAGTTTCTCGCCGACAAGCCAGTAGAGCACCAGCAGCAGAAAGCCGACGAGCGGCACGATCGCGCGCAGGCCGCCGAGGATCTCGACCCAGGGGCTGGATGCATGCCATGCCGATGCGGCCGTTTCGGCATGGGCCGCGGCGGCAATGATCGCTTCCGGCGTCATCGAGGCGGCGAGCATCTGGCCCAGGAGCAGCACGCCGGTGATCGGCAGCAGCGAGGCCAGCGTAACGATGCCGAAGCCGGACAGTGGCGAGCTTCCCTTGCCGGCAGC
>CAZDLB010000029.1:9247-18091 GCA_964505995.1 uncultured Zetaproteobacteria bacterium | reverse complement strand
TGGCGGTAGTAGTCCCATTCCTTCGGCGTATCGATGCGCACCTGGGCCATGAAGGTCTTGCCGTCGGCCGCGACCTCCACCTCACGGGCGCCTTCCTGAACCCCGCGGATATCGAACACCTCGCGGCCGGTCAGCCCGAGCGCCTCGGCCGAATCCCCGGCCATGAACTGCAGCGGCAGGATGCCCATGCCGACGAGGTTGGAGCGGTGAATGCGCTCGTAGCTCTCGGCAATCACCGCGCGCACGCCCAGCAGCGCCGGGCCCTTGGCCGCCCAGTCGCGCGAGGAGCCGGAGCCGTATTCCCTGCCAGCGATGACGATCGCCGGAACGCCTTCCGCCCGGTATTTCATCGCCGCATCATAGATACTCATCTGCTCGCCGTCGGGCAGATGCACGGTCACGCCGCCCTCGGTGCCAGGCGCCAGACGGTTGCGCAGGCGGATGTTCGCGAAGGTGCCGCGCATCATCACCTCGTGGTTGCCGCGCCGCGAGCCGTAGGAATTGAAGTCCTTCGGCTCAACCCCGCGCTCGATCAGATACTGCCCGGCCGGCGAATCGGCCTTGATCGCGCCGGCCGGCGAGATGTGGTCGGTCGTCACCGAATCGCCAAGCAGCGCCAGCACGCGTGCGCCCTCGATGTCGCCGATCTCCCCGGCCTCGCTTCCCATGCCGGCAAAGTACGGCGGATTCTGGATATAGGTCGAGTTTGCATCCCAGGCGAAGCGATCGCCTTCCGGCGCGTCAAGCGCCTGCCAGTTCGCATCGCCGGCGAAGACGTCGGCATAGGACTTCGCGAACTGCTCCCGCGTCACGCCGGCCACGGCCTCGGCGATCTCGGCCTGGGTCGGCCAGATGTCCTTCAGATACACGTCCTGCCCGTCATCGCCCTTGCCGATCGGATCGTTGTAGAGATCGATGTTCATCGTGCCGGCGATGGCATAGGCCACGACCAGCGGCGGGCTGGCCAGGTAATTCATGCGCACCTCGGCATGCACGCGGCCCTCGAAGTTGCGGTTGCCCGAAAGCACGGAACAAACGGAAAGATTGCCCTCGGCGATCGCTTTCGATACTTCCTCCGGCAGCGGCCCGGAATTGCCGATGCAGGTCGTGCAGCCGTAGCCGACAACATGGAAGCCGAGCTGCTTCAGCGGCTGCATCAGGCCGGCGCTCTCGAGATATTCCGTCACGACCAGCGACCCCGGCCCCAGCGAGGTCTTGACCCAGGGCGCCCGCTTCAGCCCGAGGGCTGCGGCCTTCTTCGCGACAAGCCCGGCGCCGAGCATGACCGAGGGATTGGAGGTGTTCGTGCATGAGGTGATCGCGGCGATGACGACCGCGCCATCGTCGATCGTGACCTGCTCGCCATCGATCGTCGTCGTCACGGCCTTCGATTCAAGCCCCGCCTCCTTCTTGATAGCCGCCAGCGATTCGACGAACGCGGGCTTCGACTGCTTCAGCGCGATGCGATCCTGCGGTCGCTTGGGCCCGGCCAGCGAGGGCTCCACGGTGCCCATGTCCAGCTTCAGCGTCTCGCTGTAGACGGCCCGGTTTTCGGCATCGCGGAACATCCCCTGGGCCTTCGCATAGGCCTTCACCAGCGCAATCGTCTCCTCGGAACGGCCGGAGATGCGCAGATAGTTCAGGGTTTCATCGTCAATCGGGAAAATGCCGCAGGTCGCGCCGTATTCCGGCGCCATGTTCGCAATCGTCGCGCGATCGGCCAGCGGCAGATGATCCAGGCCATCGCCGTAAAACTCGACGAACTTGCCGACGACCCCATGCTTTCGGAGCATTTCGACGATCGTCAGCACCAGATCCGTGGCCGTCGCCCCTTCCGGCAGCCTGCCGGTCAGCTCAAAGCCGACCACCTTCGGCACGAGCATCGAGATCGGCTGACCGAGCATCGCGGCTTCCGCCTCGATGCCGCCGACACCCCAGCCAAGCACGCCCAGGCCGTTGATCATCGTCGTGTGCGAATCGGTGCCGACCAGAGTGTCGGGATAGGCCACGCCGTCTTCATCGACGAAGACCGTGCGCGCCAGGTATTCCAGATTCACCTGATGCACGATGCCGGTATCCGGCGGCACGACCTTGAAATTGTCGAAGGCCTTCTGACCCCATTTCAGGAAGTTGTAGCGCTCGCGGTTGCGCTCAAACTCGATCTCGGCGTTTTTCGCCAGCGCATCGTCGGAGCCGAAGCGGTCCACCTGCACCGAGTGATCGATGACCAGCTCGGCCGGGGCCAGCGGATTGATCCTTTCCGGATCGCCGCCGAGATCGACGACCGCATCGCGCATCGCGGCCAGATCCACGACGGCCGGCACGCCGGTAAAGTCCTGCATCAGAACGCGGGCCGGCATGTAGGCGATCTCATACTCGGGTTCGGCCTTCGGGTCCCACTGCACGATGGCCTCGATATCCTCGCGCCGGACCACCTCGCCGTCCTCGCGCCGCAGCAGATTCTCAAGCAGAATCTTCATCGAATACGGCAGCCGGGATACGTCACCGGCGGCATCGAGCCGGTAATAGACATATTCCCTGTCTCCGACCTTCAGACTGCTCCGGGCATTGAAACTGTTGCTCACATGCGACTCCTGATGAATGGGAATGGCTGCGCAAGCTAGCGGCAGAAGCCGCTGCCATAAAGCCGCAACTGGACCACGGACGGCGATGATGCGCCGGAAAAAGAAAGGCGGGGCACCGAAGCCCCGCCTGACATGCATGCCTAGTGGCTGTAGCGATGCATTCGCCCGCCCGTCAGGCGATGCCTGGCGCGCGGATCATGCCGCATCGCTTCGGGCCGGAAATACCAGGCAAAGGTTGCTGTCAGCAGAGCGCCCCAGGTCAGCATCGCGATCGCGATGGCCACGGGCGTCTGCCAGAACAACGCCAGGATCAGCGTGCCCAGTCCGGCCATTGTAGCCAACATGATCGTGACAATGCCCATTGACAACCTCCTTTGCGATATTTTCGGCTCTTGACAGCCTGAGCCGATGCACCCGCCATCCTCCATGATGCCGGATGCATCGGCCTGTCCTTCTGTTTAGGGATGCGGCGCGGGCGTTTCAAGGCCATGGCGCACACAGCTGCCTGCTACACTAGGGGTATGAAACGCCTGTGGCCGGATCGTGAGGCGCTGCGCCGCCGCATGCTCGAAGACATCGCCGAGGAGGCGCGCATCTGCGCGCGCTATACCGGCCGTCCCGTGCTTTCCGACCGGGTGCTCGAGGCGATGCGCAGCGTGCCGCGCGAGGACTTCGTGCCATCCTCCATGCGCGTGGCCGCCTTCGACAATGCCGCGCTGCCCGTCGGCCACGGCCAGACGATCTCGCAGCCCTTCATCGTCGCGCTGATGACGGACCTGCTCGATCTGGAGGGGGATGAAAAGGTGCTGGAGATCGGCACCGGCACCGGCTACCAGACGGCAATACTCGGCCGACTGGCCGCCGAGGTGCACAGCATCGAGTGCCGCAAGCCGCTGCATGAACGGGCCCGCGAAACGCTGGCCGAACTAGGGACAGGAAACATCCGGCTGCATCTTGGGGATGGCTGGCAGGGCTGGCCGGATGCCGCACCCTACGATGCCATCATCGTCACGGCCGCTCCGGAACGTCTGCCGGAAAGGCTCATCGAACAGCTTGCATCGAACGGGCGCATGGTGCTGCCGGTCGGCCCCCTCGGTCAGACACAGTGGCTGACGCGGGTGATCAAGGACTCCACAGGAAGGATCGAATCGGAACGGGTCTTGCCGGTGGCCTTCGTGCCGATGATCCATGCCTGAGGATTCAGGCTGCCTGCCAGGCCTTCAAGCGGGCCAGCATGCGGCGTGTATGGGAACCTTCCCAGTAAAGCTTCCGGCAGCTCGGACAGCGCCGGCAATAGGTGGACAGACGCCGGCTCTCCTCGGGAACCCGTTGCAGATCCTCCGCGCTGCCTTCCTCAAGCGGATGATTGCATAGCATGCAGCGACTGAAGGGACGGTAGAGCCAATCCAGACCGATGCGCCGCTTCAACTCCAGCGCACAGCTCTCGGTATCATTCCCCGCAAGAACCAGAACGAAGCGGCCAGCTTGGGAAAACTCGCCGAGCCTGCGATCCCGCGTCAGCAGCTGGCGGCCTTCCGAGCGGGCCCTGGCGATCAGCATCGCATCGGGCGTGCCCGGCGGATAGATCAGCACATCATGGCCCGCGGCCCGAAGCCAGCGCCCCAGCCGCATCAGCATCTCGTCGGCGATAAAGCGCGGCGGGTCAGCCAAGCAACCGCTAACCCGCAAGCCTGCGGACCTGTTCGGCCAGCAGCGGCGCCAGCGAGAAGCTTTCGCCGGCATGCTCGATGGAATCGCTGCAGACGACCCGGCTCACCCCCGCCTCGGCCAGCGTCGCCAGTCCTCCGGCATGCGGCAGCAGATGCGTCGCAAAGCACTGAACCTCCGCCGCCCCCTGATTCAGCAGATGGCGCGCGGCCACGGCCAGCGTGTTGCCGGTGCTGATCACATCGTCGATCAGCGCGATCCGCTGCCCGCGGACCTCTCCCCGGGGGAACTCGATGCTCACCTTCCTGTCCCCCGATCTCGTCTTGCGTCCGATCAGGTACGGGTTTCCCGAGAGCCCGGCAATGCCGGCCACCCATTGCTCCGACTCCTCATCGGGCCCGACAAGCAGCCAGCCTCCGGGATCGTCCTGCAGGCGTTCGGCAATCAGTGCGGCGGCGGACAGGCTGATGGCCTGCCGGGCCGGGATCGCATCCGCAAGCCGTGGGGTCCGGTGCATGTGAGGGTCCACCGTGACCACGACATCGAACAGGCCGGCAAGGAATTCGCCGACGATTTTCTGACTGACGGACTCGCCGGGATGAAAAGCCTTGTCCTGGCGCATGTAGCACATGTACGGGGCGATCAGAATCAGTTTCTCCGCTCCCAGCTCCCTGAGGGTCCGGGAGGCCAGCATCAGGTCGATCAGCTTGGCATTGGGATCATAGAGCGTGCAGCACAGCAGCACGGTGGCCTGCACCGGCAACGGCACCCGCAGGCGATGTTCGCCATCCGGAAAGCGGTGAACCTCAGGCTCTTGATACGCAATGCCCAGCGCTTCGGCCAGCCTGCCCGCCGGGCGGCGGTAGTGCTCAAAGCCCAGCAACTGCATCAGAGGCCGAACCCCGCGTCCGGCACATCGTCCGGATCTCCGATCGCATAACCGCTGTCCTGCTCCGAGAGCTCCCTTGCAAACCTCAGATCGGGTGGAAACTCGGCATACACGCGATAGAGAAGATCGCCCTTGCCGACCGCATCGCCCAGCTTGCGATAAAGCCGGACGCCGGCGCCCTTGTCCAGCGGCGCCCCGGCAAGCCTGGCGATGCGGGCCAGCCGCATGTTGTCGATGGCCGTCACATACCCCTTCCGGGGAGCCGTCACATCAAATCTCAGACGCCCGAGCCTGGGCCGGGTCTGCACCCTTCCCTGGCTGTCGATGATCTGCTGCAGCTTCGCCATCGCCCGCCCGGATTCGAGGATGTCGCGGGCAATCGCATAGCCGCTGCCCCCGCGCACATCGGGATCGAACTCGATGACCCGCCCCGCAAGCCTGAGCGACTTTTCGCGAAGGTCGACGGGCGCGTCGGGATGGTTCTCCAGAACCCGCAGCACGTCCCTGGCCTCCAGGACCGGGCCGATGCCCATGCCGATGGGCTGCCGGCCGTCGGTGATGATGACCTCGACATGGAGCCCGGTGCGATCACCGACATATTCGAAAAGCTTGCGCAGCCGCATCGCATCGCGCATCTGCCTGACCTTGGCCGTGGGTCCGACCGGGATATCGATGACCAGATGCGTGGAGCCGGCGGCAATCTTCTTGGACAGGATCGAGGCCACCATCTGTCCGTGCGAATCCAGGCCCAGCGGCCGTTCCACGGAAATAAGGATATCGTCCACCGGCGCCAGGTTGGCCGTGCCGCCCCAGACGAGGCAGCCATGATGCCGATGCACAAGCTCGCGCATATCGTCGGGGAGAATCTCCACCCGGGCCAGCACCTCCATCGTATCCGCGGTTCCGGCCGGCGACGTGATGGCCCGGCTCGAGGTCTTCGGGATCATCAGCCCGTGAGCGGCGACGATCGGAACCACGATCATCGAGGTCCGGTTGCCCGGGATGCCGCCGATGCAGTGCTTGTCCGCGACCAGCGGTTCATCCCAGTGGACCCTTTCCCCGGTTTCGACCATCGCACGCGTCAGATAGAGGATCTCATCACGATCCAGGCCCGTCTGCCCCGAGCTGACGACAAAGGCCGTCATCTCGATCTTCGAATAGCGGTTCGCCGCGATGTCCCGGGCAATCGCAGTATAATCATCCTGCGTCAGCCGCTCCCCGCGCAGTTTGGCATGCACGGCCTCCATCGAGAGCGGCGGCTCGGCATGGTCAATCCTGACCAGAGCCCCCTCCTCAAGCCCCAGCTGTTCGAAGGCCTGCTCGGACAGACCGATCTCATGCGTGCCGACAATGCTGCTTTCATCCACGACGTTCAGCACGGCCAGGATCTGCCGGCCGTTCTGATTCACCGACAGCTTGCTCAGCGCCTGGAAGCCTTCGGTCCGATAGATCGGGCAGTTGCGGTGCATGTAGGCGACGTTCTCATGGTAGGTATCGATCGCCAGCCGCTTGAGCTTCAGACGATTCGCTCTAGCCATGCCCCACTCCTATTCCGAAGTCCTGCTGCCGAGCAGCGGCTTGATCAGATCCATCGGCAGCGGAAAGACGATCGTCGAGGATCGGTCTCCGGCCACCTCGGTCAGCGTCTGCAGGTAACGCAGCTGAATCGCCTGCGGCTGCTCGGCCAGCTGTCTGGCCGCATCCACCAGCGTTTTGGCTGCCTGCATCTCGCCCTCGGCATGGATGATCTTGGCGCGGCGCTCGCGTTCGGCCTCGGCCTGACGGGCGATCGCGCGAATCATCGACTCATCCAGATCCACATGCTTGATCTCGACATTCGAGACCTTGATGCCCCAGGCATCCGTCTGCGCATCGAGGATGCTCTGGATGTCGTGGTTCAGCCGCTCGCGCTCGGAAAGCATCTCATCCAGTTCATGCTGGCCGAGCACGCTCCTGAGCGTCGTCTGTGCCAGCTGGTTGGTGGCATCGTAATAGTTCTCGACGTTGATGATCGCCTTCTCGGGGTCGATCACGCGGAAATAGATCACCGCATTGACCTTGACCGACACATTGTCCTTGCTGATGACGTCCTGGGTCGGCACATCGAAGACCAGGGTTCTCAGATCCACGCGCACCATCTGCTGGATGACCGGGATGACCAGGATCAGACCGGGCCCCTTGACCTTCCAGAACCGTCCCAGAAGAAAGATCACGCCGCGCTCGTATTCACGCAGGACCTTGATCGCGCTGAGCAGAATGACGATGACGAAAAGCAGGAAGAATAGAATGAAGTTCATGATGACGTCTCCTTGGGTGAAGAATGAATGTTCTCGGATGCGGATTCGCTGACCGGCTGGACGAGCAGGGTCAGATCCCGGCGGCCGACGACGCGAACCGGTTGCCCCTTGTAAAGCGGATGCAGGCTTTCGGCCTGCCAGTCCTCGCCGTGGACATGCACCCGGCCATGATGCTCGAAGTCCTCCACCGCCACGCCGAGCATGCCGTTCAGCTCCTCGGCCCCACTGCGCACCGGCCGCCTGCGCGCCTTCAGCGCCATGCCGACCACAAGGATGAAGAAGGCTGCCGAAGCCAGCGCGACGGCCAGGATCAATGCCATCGAAATCGCATAGCCGGGAAGCGAGCGGTCCATCAGCATGATCGAGCCGATCACGAAGGCGATGACACCGCCAAGCCCGAGGGCGCCGAAGCTCGGCACGAAGGCCTCGGCGACCATGAACGCGATGCCAAGCAGGATCAGCGCCAGCCCGGCATAGCTGACCGGCATCAGCTGAAAGGCGAACAGCGCCAGAACCAGACAGATACCGCCGATGACGCCCGGTAGCACGAACCCCGGATTGGCCAGCTCGAAGAACAGGCCGTAGATACCGAGCAGCATCAGGATGTAGGCGATGTTCGGATCGGTCAGCACGGCCAGCAGACGGCTGCGCCATCCCCGCTCGTAATGGTTCAGCCTCGCATCCCGGGTATGCAGCGTCCGCTCTCCGGCGCTGGTCCGCACCCTGCGGCCGTCCAGCCTGGACAGAAGCTCGTCGGTATCCGCGGCGAGCACGTCAATGACCCCCAGCTTCAGCGCCTCCTTTGCGCTCAGCGATGCCGCCTCGCGCACGGCCTTCTCGGCCCAGTCGGCGTTGCGACCGCGCAGATTCGCCAGCGCCCGCAGATAGGCCGCTGCGTCGTTGACCATCTTCGCATGCATCGCATCGCCCGGTCCGACATCGGATGCCTTCCCTTTCTCCGCTTTCCCGGAGGCGGGCTCGGGCAGCCCCGGAAGGCCGCCGATCCGAACCGGCGTTGCGGCCCCGAGATTCGTCGCCGGCGCCATCGCGGCGATATGCGAGGCGTAGAGGATATAGGTGCCAGCACTGGCCGCCCGCGCGCCCCTGGGTGCGACATGGGCAACCACCGGCACGGATGAGGCCAGAATGGCCTGAATAATGGCACGCATGGCCTTGTCCAGCCCGCCCGGGGTATCCATGCGCAGGATGACCAGTTCCATGTTCTCCTTGCCGGCCTTGGCAAGCGCAGCGGTGACATCCTCGGCAACGGCCGGGCCGATGGGGCCTTGAATCTCCAGCACCAGCGCCTGCCTGGCCGGGACAGCCCCGGATGACGCGGCCTGCATCACAAGCAGCCCGCAGGCCAGAACGAGAACGGAAAGCAGCAAACGGAGGCTTGGCATCG
>CAZDLB010000029.1:0-9147 GCA_964505995.1 uncultured Zetaproteobacteria bacterium | reverse complement strand
CCATCCTCGGCATTGCTGGCGGAAATCTCGCCATCGTGCGCCTGAATCACCTCGCGGGCGATGGCCATTCCCAGTCCGAACCCGTCACTGCTCCCGGAGGCTTGCGCGCCGCGCCAGAACGGCTTGAACAGATGCTCCATCGAGGACTCGGGCAGCCCCGGCCCATGATCGCGTATGGCGATCTCGATGGCCGATGCGGTGCTTCGCAGCTCGACTTCAACGGCCGAACCCTCCGGTGTATGGCGAAGGGCATTGCGAATCACATTCTCCAGCGCCCGCTTGAGCCATCGCGGATCGCCCGCGATGGATGCGCCTGCCGATGCGCTGCATCGCAGCGAACGGCCCTGCTTGCGCGCCTCGAAATCGGCATCGCCGATGATGTCGTTCACAAGCCTCGCCAGATCAACCGGCTCCCTGGCCAGATCCATGGCACCCTGTTCCAGGCGGGCCAGCGCAAGAATCTCGCCGATCAATGCGTCCAGTCGATGCGCTTCCAGCTCGATGCGGTCCAGCTCGGAGGCGGCCGCAGAACCGGCGGACTGCCTGGCCAGCTCCAGGGCCACCTCAAGCCTCGCCAGCGGGGAGCGAAGCTCGTGCGACACATCCCGCAGCAGCTGCTTGTGGCTTTGCACCAGCGATTCGATGCGCTCGCCCATACCCGCAAAGGCACGGGCCAGATCCCCGAACTCGTCACCGCGCGCCAGCAGCCCCGAAGACGGGCGCGCCTGCAGATCCCCGGCCCCGAGCCTGGCGGCGCTGTCCTTGAGCTCGCGGAGCGGCCGCAAGGCCAGCCGTGACAAGAGCAGGCTGAGCAACAGCACGGCCACCAGCGCCAGCGCCAGCCCCAGCCAGAGCTGCTGGCGCCGGCCTTCCTGAACCTGGCCCGGAGTCAGCCTCTGGATCGTCAGCCAGTAGAAGCGCTCACCGCCCTGGCTGACGGGAGCCACCATGATGAAATACGGCGGCCGGCTGAGCTCGACCGCATGCTGCCCGAGCACGGCCTCGCGCGCCGGCCCCAGAAGCTCCCGTGGCAAAGGCCTGGGCAGAAGATTGAAGCCATCCTCATCCAGAAGAAAGCCGCGGAAACGATACGCCCGCATGCTGCCGCGCAACCAGGACTCGAGGCCTCGCGGGCCTTCCCTGAGGAAGGTTGCCGCCGCTTCCGATCCGAGCGAACGCACGATCGAGATCGTGCGTTGAGAAAGATTGCGCTCGGACTCCCAGCGCTGCGACAGCCAGCCGAAAACCGCGGCCACGGTCAGCAGGGAAGCCAGCAGCAGCAGAAACAGGCGGGGAAACAGCCTCATGGATCGGCGCGCAGCATCCAGCCGACCCCCCGTACCGTGCTCAGCGGTGTCTGCCCATCAGGGCCGGCCGATAGCTTTCTGCGGATTCGGCCGATATGGACATCGAGCGAGCGGTCATACGGGCCCAGCCGCCGCCCCATCGCCTCGCGGCTGAGCCTGTCCTTCGTCACCACCTCGCCGGCATGGGCCAGCAGACAAGCAAGGATATCGTATTCGGTGGCCGTCAGCGGGATTTCCCGGTCCCCTTCCAGAATCCGCCGTGCGCCGGGCTGCCAGATATACGGGCCAATCCTTTGCTCGGCAGCGGGCCTCGGGCCGTCGCCGCTGCGACGCAGAACGGCGCGGATGCGGGCCGCCAGCTCCCTGGGATTGCATGGCTTGGGCAGATAGTCATCGGCGCCAAGCTCCAGCCCGATGATGCGATCGGCCTCTTCACCGCGTGCGGTCAGCATGATGACCGGCAGGTTCGAAAAGCGGCGCAACTCGCGCAGCACCTCCATGCCGCTCATGCCGGGCATCATCACATCGAGCACGACCAGATCATGATCGCCGGCCTGAATCATCGCCAGACCCTGCTCGCCGTCATGGGCCTCGGAAACCTCGAAACCATCCTGTTCCAGATAGCGGCTCAGAAGCCCGGTCAGCTCCACATCATCATCGATCAGCAGAATCTTCATCGGGCTTATCATGCCATGAACAGACCGGCGGCGTCAGCCATCGTGCCGGAGATTTACACAATCGTTACGAATTTTTTCGTCTTCGTTGCAGCACCGTAGCCCCGATGTTGCATCGGAGCTGACAGAATTCGCATCAACGGCGGGCAACCGCCGAAACACCGAAACAAGGAGACAAGCATGAAGCAGCAAGGAACAAAACTGATCGGCAGCCTGGGCCTGATGGCGATGCTGGCCATGGCCACGCCGGCCCTTGCGGGCGGACCGGGGATGCATGATGGCCATCCCGGCAAGGCTTTCAAGGAGGAACTGAACCTGTCGGACGAGCAGGCTGATAAACTGAAAGATCTTCGGGAATCCTATCGTCCGCGAATGCAGAAGGTCCACGAGAAACTGCGCGAGAACCGCAAGGCCCTGTTCCGGCTTGATCCGGCCAAACCCGGATACCTCGAAGAGGTCCGCCGACTGGCAGCCGAACAGGGCAAGCTCGTGGAGCGCATGGTCTTCCTGCGCGCCGAGGTGCGGGCCAAAGCAGCCGCCATCCTGACTCCGGAACAGAGGGAAAAGGCGCATGAGCTCTTCCGGGAACGCCTCGAGCACCGCATGGGACGCCATCATCACCCGGATGATCACGGGCCTTCTCCCGACGAGCCAATGGAATAGACACATCCACAGGACTCCGGCGGGCGCAGGATGCGCCCGCCTTTCGTTTGTGTGGACAGCGGCTAAGATGCGGCCATGCCGATCCTGACGCTGAAACATCTGCACAAGGCCTTCGGGCCCCAGGTGCTACTGGACGATGTCAGCCTCAATATCGCTCGCGGCGCCCGCATCGGACTGATCGGGCGCAATGGTGAAGGCAAGTCGACGCTGCTGAAGATCATGGCCGGCCTCGTCGAGGCCGATGCCGGGGAGATCAGCCTGCGCAGGGGCATGCGTGTGGCCTATCTGCAGCAGGATCCGCATTTTGAAGCCGGACAAACGGTCTTTGACACCGTCGCCGCCGGACTGGGCGAGGTGGCGGCCCTTCTCGGCCGCTATCACGAAGCCCTGATCGAACTGCGTCAGGACGCCTCGCCCGCCGCGCTGGGCCACGTGGACCGGCTTCAGGCCGAACTGGAGCATGCGGGGGCCTGGCAACTGAATACCCGCATCGATACGGCGATCTCGAAGCTCGGTCTGGATGCCGATCGCGATGTCGGCGAGCTTTCGGGCGGCTGGCAGCGGCGCGTCGCACTGGCCCGGGCCGTGGTGGCCGAGCCCGATCTGCTGCTGCTGGATGAACCGACCAATCATCTCGATGTCGGCGCAATCGAATGGCTGGAGGACTTCGTCGCGGACTTTCCCGGCGCCGTGGTGTTCATCACCCATGACCGTTATTTCCTCGATGCCGTGGCCGAGGAGGTCATCGAGCTTGATCGCGGGAAGCTGACCCATTTCCCGTGCACCTATGCCGAATACCTGGAAAAGAAAGCCGAATTGCTGGCGCAGGAGGAACGAAGGCACGACCGTTTCGACCGCCTGCTGGCCGGCGAGGAGCGCTGGATCCGACGCGGGATTCCGGCCCGGCGCACGCGCAATCAGGGCCGGGTGCGCGCGCTGGAGGAACTGCGCCGCCAGCGGGCTGCACGACGCATGCGCGGCGGCGATGTCGAATTGCGCGTGGCCTGCGGTGTGCGGCCCGGCAAGCTGCTGATCGAGGCCGTCGATGTCAGCCATCATTTCGGCCACACCACCATCGTGGATCACTTCAGTCACCGGATTGTCGCCGGCGAGCGGATCGGCCTGATTGGCCCGAACGGCATCGGCAAGAGCACGCTGCTGAAGATTCTGCTTGGCGAGCTGAAACCGGAGAGCGGCCGCATCCGTCACGGCGTCAGACTGGCGCCAGCCTTTCTGACACAGATGCGCGAACTCGATCCGGATCAGAAGATCCGGGATGTGCTGCTGCCCCAGGGCGGCCAGTATGTGCATATCGGCGGGCATGAACCGAGGCATATCGTGTCCTACCTGCAGGATTTTCTGTTTGACCGGGAACGGCTGCATGCGAAGGTCAAGGCGCTTTCGGGTGGTGAACGTGGCCGCCTGATGCTGGCCAGGCTTCTGCTCGAGCCCGCCAACCTGCTGGTGCTGGATGAACCGACGAATGACCTGGACATCGGCACGCTGGCCGTGCTGGAGCAGGCGCTGGCGCGCTATGAGGGCACGATCATCCTCGTCAGCCATGACCGCGCCTTCATGGATCGCGTCGTTTCCCGTGTTCTGGCCTTTGAGGGGGATGGCCGCATCGTGCCCATCGAGGGGGGCTGGTCGGATTATCAGGCCTGGAAACAGCGGCAGATTCAGCAGGCACGGGACGAAAGGCCCGGGAGCACGCGTTCAAAGCAGCGACCCGTGCGGAAACCCGGTCGCAAGCTTTCCTACAGGGAGCAGCGCGAGCTGGATGCGCTGCCGGAACAGATCGAGGCCATGGAAACGGAAAAGTCACAAATCGAGGCGCGCTTCTGCAGCCCCGACTACTTCAACCGGGATGCCAGCGGCTACCGGAGGGATCAGGCGCGTCTGGCAAAGCTTGAGGAAGAACTCGAGCGCAGCTATGCCCGCTGGGAGGAACTCGAGGATCTGCGCACCTCCCTCTCCGGCTGAAGGCCGGCTCAGCCTCCGGTAAACTGACCGAGATGGCGCAGGCGCTTCTGCCGGCTGGCCAGAAGCTCCTCGAGCGGAAGCTCCAGCAGCTCCTTGAGCGCAGCATCCAGGACCTCGGCCATCATCTCCGCCGCCGCCTTCGGGTTGCGGTGCGCCCCCTCCTTCGGCTCGGGGATGATCGCATCGATCAGTCCCAGTTCCTTCAGATCGGCCGCCGTCGGCTTCAGCGCCTCGGCCGCCTCCTCCGCATGCTTGCGGTCGCGCCACAGAATCGCCGCACATCCCTCCGGTGAAATCACCGAATAGGTCGAAAACTGCTGCATGAACAGGCGATCCCCGACCCCGATGGCCAGCGCGCCGCCCGATCCTCCCTCGCCGATCACGGTGCAGATGACCGGCACCTTCAGTGCGGCCAGCTCCTGAAGATTGCGGGCAATGGCCTCGCTCTGCCCCCGTTCCTCGGCATCAATGCCGGGCCAGGCGCCGGCGGTATCGATAAAGGTCAGCACCGGGATCTCGAAGCGCTCGGCCAGGCGGAACAGCCGCAAAGCCTTGCGATAGCCTTCCGGCCGGGGCATGCCGAAGTTGCGCCTGATCTTCTCCTTCGTATCCCGCCCCTTCTGGTGGCCGACGATCATCACCTCGTGGCCATGGAAGCTGGCCAGGCCGCCGACGATGGCACCGTCATCGGCCAGCGCCCGATCCCCGTGAAGCTCCTGAAAATCATCGAACATCAGCGGAATGTAATCCAGGATGTAGGGACGATCGGGATGCCGCGAGAGCTGGCAGATCTGCGCCCGCGTCGCCTTGCTGTAGATCTGCTCGACGAGCTTGTCGCGCTTGGCCCTCAGACGCTCAACCTCCTCGGCGATATTCACGCCCGCCCCCTGCCCCATGCTGGACAGATCCTCGATTCTGGAGGTCAGTTCGGCGATCGGACGCTCGAACTCCAGATAACTGTATGCCATGACCACCCCCGCTCTCGCGTATGTTTAGCTCCAGGCCCGGATGCTAGCTCCGACGCGCCTGGCGCTTGCGCTCCGGCTTCCACGGCCGGCAATGCACGCGGATCGCTTCCTGCCCGAACCTGGCCTCCAGCTGGGTTCGCACTTCCTCCGTCCAGCGAATGCATGGCTCGGTGCGCAGATGCGCGATACTAGCGTCCGGCAGACGAACATGAAACGACAGCCTGGCCTCTCCCCCCTGGGCCATCGACTTAAGCCGGGCCAGCGTCATCTCATCCCATGCGATGCTGGCCGTGGAGATATGGATCTCGTCCACCAGTCCGGCCAGCATGGCCTGCAGGGGCTCGATGGCCTCGGCAATCAGCACCGGTTCGTCCCTGGAGCGGTCCACGCGAGCCGCGACCAGCAGCGGCTCTTCGCCATGCAGATGCTCGCCCGCCGTCTCGTAGAGGCGCGCAAACACGACCAGCTCCGCCTGGCCATGAAGGTCCTCGATCTGCACAAAGGCCATCGTGCCGCGCCCGCCATGATAGGGACGGATACCGGCCACGCCGACCGGAATCACGACCTGGGCCCCGTCCTCGAGATCGGCCAGCTGGCCCAGATGCGCATCGCCCAGGCCCTCGGTACGATCCAGGTACTGTTCCAGAGGATGCCCTGTCAGATAGAAGCCCAGAACCTCACGTTCGGCCTGGAGCATCTCACCGAGATTCCACGGTGCCAGCCCGGAATCGGAATTCTCCTGCATGTCCGGCTCGGCCACCTCGAACAGCGCCGATTGCTGCGAGGTGAATTCGCGCCTCTTCCGCTGCAGCCGCTCCAGCGTCTCGCCCAGGCATGCGATCGCGGCCCGCGGATGGGTGATGAGATCGCCCATCGCCCCGGCCTTGATCAGCGCTTCAAGGATGCGCTTGTTGAGCGTGCGCGGCGGTGTTCGCAGCACCAGATCCTCCAGCGATTCGAAGGCCCCTCTGGCCTTGCGCTCCCGCACCACTTCCCGGATCGCTGCCTCGCCTACGCCCTTGATCGCGCCCAGTCCAAAGCGGATGGCATCGCCCTCGGGCCTGAACTCCCAGTCCGAGGCGTTGATATCCGGCGGCAGCATCCTCAGCCCCATCGTGCGGCAATCGTTGGTCAGCGCGGCGATCTTGTCGCTGTTGCCCATGTCGCACGACATCGTCGCGGCCATGAAGGCCTGCGGAAAATGCGCCTTCAGGTAGGCGGTCTGGTAGGAGATCAGCGCATACGCGGCCGAGTGCGACTTGTTGAAGCCGTAGCCGGCGAACTTCTCCATCAGATCGAAGATCTGCTCGGCCTTGTCCTCCGGAATCCGGTTCTTCTTCGCCCCCTCCATGAAGATCTTGCGCTGCTTGGCCATCTCTTCGGGCTTTTTCTTGCCCATCGCGCGCCGGAGAAGATCGGCCTGGCCGAGCGTATAGCCGGCCAGCACCTGCGCGATCTGCATCACCTGCTCCTGATACAGGATCACGCCGTTGGTTTCCTCAAGGATCGGGCGCAGCTGCGGCAGCAGATAGACGATTTCCTGACGGCCGTGCTTGCATTCGATGAAGGTATCCACCATGCCGGATTCCAGCGGCCCCGGCCGATACAGCGCCACCAGCGCGATGATGTCCTCGAAGCAGTCGGGCTTGAGCCGGGTCAGCAGATCGCGCATGCCCTGGGACTCGACCTGGAACACCGCGCCGGTCTGACCCCGCTGCAGCAGCCGGAAGGTTTTCGCGTCATCCATCGGGATGCGGCTGATGTCGAAATCGCGGGCTGCTTCGCTGTCATCGTACTGCCGGATCAGCTTGCAGGCCAGATCGATGACCGTCAGCGTCTTCAGACCCAGGAAATCGAACTTGATCAGGCCGGTGCGCTCGACATGCGCCATGTCCCACTGCACGACCTTGCCCTCTTCGCCCGGCACCTTGAACAGCGGCGCGGTTTCCACGAGATCGTCCCGGCCGATGATGACACCGGCGGCATGCTTGCCCGCGTTGCGATGCCGCCCCTCAAGCCTTGAGGCCAGATCAAACAGACGCGCCACCTCGGCATCCTCGTCCACCATCTTCGCAAGCTTCGGCTCCTCGACCAGCGCCTTCTTAAGCGTCATCTTCAGATCGTTCGGGATCAGCTTGGCAATGGCATTGACCTTGGCCAGCTCCATGCCGAGCACGCGTCCGACATCACGGATCACGGCCTTGGCCTTCATCGAGCCAAAGGTGATGATCTGCGCAACCTTTTCCTCGCCGTATTTCTCGGTGACATAACGGATCACCTCCTCACGGCGGCTCATGCAGAAATCGATATCGAAGTCCGGCATCGACACGCGCTCGGGATTGAGAAAGCGCTCGAACAGCAGGCCGTACTTGATCGGATCGAGATCGGTGATCTTCAGGCAATAGGCCACCAGGGAGCCCGCGCCCGAGCCGCGTCCCGGACCGACCGGGATGCCATGCTGCTTGGCCCAGAGGATGAAGTCGGACACGATCAGGAAATAGCCCGGAAAGCCCATCTGCTCGATGATGTCGAGCTCGAACTCCAGCCTTCTGTCGTATTCCTCGCGATCGGCATCCGGACTGCCCTGCAGGATCACCGGCCAGCGATCATCCAGACCCTGGCGCGCCTGGTGGCGCATGTAGGTCTTCAGATCGGAGCCATCGGGCGTCTGGAAATCGGGCAGCTGATAGTTGCCGAACTGCAGATCGACATTGCAGCGATTGGCGATGTGCATCGTGTTTTCAAGCGCCTCGGGAATATCGGCAAACAGCTCGCGCATCTCCTCATGGGACTTCAGGTAATATTCCGGCGTATAGTTGCCGGAAACATCATCGGCCAGCGTGCGGTTCTGCTGCAGCGCCAGCACCGCCTCGAAGGCCTGAAAGTCCTCGCGCTCCAGAAAATGGGAGTTGTTCGAGGCCACCAGCGGGATATCGAGTTCATGCGCCAGCGCGATCAGCTGCCGGTTGATCTGCTCCTGTCCGGCAAAGCCGTGGCGCTGAAGCTCGATGAAGAAGCAGTGCGCATGAAACATGTCGCGAAGCCGCAGCGCGGCCTGCCGCGCCGCATCATGATCCCCGCGCTGCAGGGCCTGCTCGATCTCCCCATTCCATCCCGAGGACAGCGCGATCAACCCCTCGCTGTGCTGCGCGAGCAGCCGGTAATCGATCCTCGGCTTGTAATAGAATCCCTCCAGGTAGGAGATGGAAACCAGCTTCAGCAGATTCTTCCAGCCGGTGTTGTTGCGCACCAGCAGCACGATCTGTGGAAACCGGGGCGCGCGTGGCCCTTCGGAGATGCGCTGGCTGATATCGTCGCAGAGGAACATCTCGCATCCGAGAATCGGCTTGATGCCCAGGCGCATGGCCTTGGTATAGAACTCGATGGCCCCGAAAAGATTGCCGTAATCGGTCAGCGCCACCGCCGGCTGACGCAGCTCGGCCACCTTCTCCAGCATGCCGGAAACCGGTGTCGTGGCCGCCAGCAGCGAAAAGTCCGAATGCGTATGCAGGTGGGCAAAGGGAGCAAAGCGCATGGCGTGAGCATAGCCGG
>CAZDLB010000028.1:3173-18503 GCA_964505995.1 uncultured Zetaproteobacteria bacterium | reverse complement strand
AGCAGGCCCGGCGCCTGGGACTGGACGGTTGGGTGCGAAACCTGCCGGATGGCCGTGTCGAGGCGCTGATCGCAGGCCCCGCCGATGCAGTCAACGCGATGCAGGCCTGGCTTGCCCACGGGCCGGCCTGGGCGCACGTCGAAGATCTCTTCATCGAGGATGCAAGTGAAGCCCCCAGTCTTGGCGGGTTTTACATCCGCTGATCCGGGTTTCGCATCGTTACACCCGACTCACACCACCTAGGCTGCGGCTGAGGGTTGCATCCGCGATCTTCGGAATCGTGCGTTTGCGATAAAGAAGCTCCGGTCTCCCGGAGCTTCTTTATCGCCGTGGCCTTAACTCATCCAGTAACGCAGCTCAAAAGCGGGCTGCATTAGCGGATATAGATTTCATACTCGATCTGCAAATCGAACTTCACCGTCGAGTCATCGCCCCACTGCATCACATCCGAAACATAGTGGATCGGATTGGTATTATTCTGCGTGGTGACATTTGACGTGAAATACCCCAGCGAGGGACGACGAAGCGGACTGTTTTGATCGCTTGCGATCACATTGGTTGCAGACCATATTCCGAATTCATCCCGGCACAACTCGATGCGATCAAAGTTTGCCGGATCCGAGGTGAGCCTCGCCTGGCCCATATTGTAGCGATTCTGGATGCTATCAAAGGACTTCGCGGCAAATTCAACCGTGTGACATCCCGCTACGGCCGGCAGGGTCACCTTGTAGACATACCCTCCGCTGTATGGATCCAACGGAACCGGAATCTCATTCCCGGCCACATCATTGTCCCGGCTGAAAAGAGGCTGATAGGTGTTGGGATCCAACGTATTGCTCTGGGCCACATCGGTAGCCCGTGCACTGGGAATATTGCTCGATCCCAGCCAATAGTGTTGATGGTAGCTGTCCTGGATTACCCGGGGGCCCGCCTGATTGGAAAGAGCGCGACCGTCCACGCCAAGCGACCACCACAACTGCACATTGCCCCGGCTGTTCATAAACGGCATTTGATAAGGATATGGAGCCACCTGCTGGCGAGTCACAAAATCGGTAGCATAATAGGCTGCATATCCTCCGCCCATATCATAGGCGTAGTTCCATTCCGTCAGCCTGCCACCGTTGGCCCATGAAAAGTACGTCGTTACGGCATTCAGTCCGTCCACGGGGAACATCGTGCGGACATTATTCAGGCTGGCATTGAGCATATGGAATTCGACGGTTTCCACATTCGGCGAGGCTGTGGCGGTTTGCAGCTGCTGAGTATAGTGTCCGTTGACACCGACAAACTGCAGATATTGGAACCCATCCGCAGGTGTCGTGACCTGGTTGCCCGTGACGACCTGCTCGCCAATCTTGCGCGGGTCTGCCAGAGAAAGCCGCAAGCGTGCCAAGGTTCCATCCACCGGTGCCGAGTAGACATCCACGACTTCCCAGCAAACCGAGACCGTGCATGGTCCATTGAACCCTGACGGCGGCAGAAGCTGCCCAACCACATAGGGCTGGCCGTCTTGCAAAACCGGCGCATCCGGAAAACTCCCGTTGTTGTCGGCAATGCTGCGAAGGGTCAGTACGTCATAATTGGTAAGCCCCTGTGCAAGCGGACTGGCAGTTTGCAAGATGGCCGGTAGATCAAAACTTGCATAGACATCGTAAAATGCACGATTCGGCGGACCCAGATACGGATTGCCCTGGGCATCGCCATATATTGTTCCGGTCACGTCCGCATAGGCATCCAGGGCACTGAGCCCAAGATCGTCGAATTCATTGGCCAGAAACGAGCCAAAGCCGGGATTCAGATAGGCCCGGTCATCAATCGAATCATCCAGCCCGTCCCCATCGGTATCGAAGTTTCTCGGATCGCGGCTGTACCAGTCGTTGACTCCGGCAAAATTCGCCTCGGAATAATCATCCACCAGATCGCCATCGGTGTCGGCCAGACTCGGATCGGAATAAACATGCGTGTAGATATCGACGCCACTGGCGTTTCGATATGCTACATCCCAGCCGTCGTTGACCTCGACACCATCCTTCAGGCCATCACCATCAGTATCGGGATTGAACGGATCGCTGTGATAGAAGTATTCGACTCGATCGCTCAGTCCGTCCAGATCCTCGTCCTGCAGGTAAACCACATGCAGAATGTCGCCACCATTCAAGATCAGACCGGCCGGATCGTAATCGAATACCAGATTGGCCACATTCGGATTTCGGGCCTTCCAGCGCGCCGCATCCGCAGGCGTGGTATAAATCGTCGTTTCGGTCTGATTATTGCCGACCTGACGCGCATGGAGCAGCACCCAGTTGCCATAAGGGTCGCGATTGGTCAGCCCAGTGACCGCGTTGATGTAGGTATAGCCATCCACATTGGTCGTCGTCACGGCATTGATTTTTAGGATATTGTTCAAGGCTTCAGCCATGGTCACCGAAGCATTCGGCTTGCCGCGTACAGCAACCATCTTCTTGATGTTGCTTAACCCACGATTGCCATTGTAATCCACGATGATCATCGCGTCGGTACTGGTAATTCCCGTGGCGGCAAAGTTGTAGGACTGATTGTTGGCATCCAGCAGGTTATACAGGGTCGGACGCACGGAAAATCCCTGCGATCGGGAAAGGATCTGCTTGACCTTCTCCAGATTCACGCCCGTCGTACGGAACACCAGCGTGCCGGTGGACTGACCTGGAGCAAGGGTCGAAGCCGGGAAAGCCCCATTTGCAGCATCAAAGGGCAAGTTGCCGATTGGCACAAGCGCATTGTCTCCGCCACGCAGATAGGTGGCCGACAGATACAGGTTGTTCAGGGTATAGGTAACATGACCGTTATTCGTGATATTCACGGCCACACTGATCTCGCCATCGGATGCCGCCACGGAATGACTGCTTTCAAAGGACTGAGACTCCTCATAGGTCCTCGAATTCTCCTGGGTCTGAGTCTGAGTCCAGCTGGTCGAATGTTCACTTGTGGTCGTGCTTTCGAAGTTGTAATTGACCTCCGCAGTTACACTGGCCGAAACCTCCGCCTTGGGCGGGGAAAACAAGCCAACGGATGCGCTCGCCTCAACTGTCGTCGAAACAGAGCCGCCCATCGAATGGGACTGGGCAAAGCTCGTCGATTCCGATTCGCTCTGGGTCGAACCGACCGTATGAGACGAACCTTGGGACCGGGCGGTTGCAACCGTCGAACTCGTTCCGTCCGTCAGTGTATAATTGATCATCACATCGGGCACGCTGACCATGCGAATGTCGATCTCTGGCGTATCCGCAATCAGGGGATTGAAACGGAAATTATTGACGCTCGCATTGAAGCCATAGGTGACCACCTCGGTGAAATCGTCAAAGCCATCGGCATCGGTATCCGCGAGATTCGGATTTGTGCCATGCTGATTGAGCTCATCCAGATCCAGCAGGCCATCACCATCGGAATCGGCAAGTGGGGAAATCGAATTCAGCACATTGATCGTAATCGTGCCGGTGCCCTGATTTCCCTGAGCGTCGGTGACATGGAAGGTAAACGAATCGGTGCCGTACCAGTCCAGGCCCGGAGTATAGGTCATGGTTGGATTGATGCCCGCCAGCTGACCGGTCAGGGTGCCGTTCGTCGGCATGCTATAGACATCGAAGGTCAACGTGCCGGCATTGCTGCTCTGGCCCGTGAGCGTGATATCGATCGGGTTGTTTACTGTCGTCGCAAGCGTCTGCGAGAACGCCGTGACCGGCGATCCTGGGACCGTCACTGTAGCAACCGTTCCGCCTCCGCCTCCGCAGGCCTGCAAGGAGATCGATACCAGCCCCAAGACTGCTGCGAACATGATGCGAAATACTCTGGAATCAAACATGATGCCCCCCCTTAACTTGGATACATGCATTCAACGGCGAGCCTAGACAGTGTCCGGAGCCAACATAATTAACTTTGGTTATACGACTTGATTCACCATGGTTAACTTCTACGATTGCAGCATGCACATTCTGGTGGCCGATGATCATGGACTGTTTCGCGAGGGAATCTGCTCGCTGTTGACCGAAAGACATCCCGAATACGACATTCAATGCGCCTCCAGTCTCTCCGAGGTTGAAAGCGCGATTGCTGGGGAAAGACCCTTCCGGCTGCTGCTGCTGGACCTGAACATGCCCGGCATGCATGGCATCGAAAGCATCCTCTGGCTGCAGAACCGATGCGGTGAAACACCGATTCTGATTGTTTCAGCCGATGAAACGCCGGCAACGATCCACCGTTGTCTGGAAGCAGGAGTTGCGGGTTATCTGAGCAAATCGGCTGATTCCCAAACCATGCAACGGGCGATCGATACGGTACTGAGCGGACAGCGCTATATCCCCGAGCAGGCGCTCGAATATCGGCCCATTCGGTTGAACCACCGCCAGCAACAGATTCTCCGCTGTCTGGCCGAAGGAAAATCCAATCGCGAGATTGCCGCGGAGCTTCACCTGAGCGAAGGCACGGTCAAGCAGTATGTCTCCAGGCTGCTCACCGAGCTGGATGTGGACAATCGGATTCAGGCTGGCAACCGGGCAAAGGAACTGCTGGGGTTCAATTAAGCGCCGGCTGCCTCCTCCTCATTGCCATTCCGGAGCTTCAGCAGCAGGCGAGCGATGGCCTCGGCCTCGATCGGCTTGCGGGCAAAGCCCAGGCCGTGCCGCCGGGCCTCCGTCTCAGCATCCCGCTCGGCCTCGCCGGAGATGACAATGGCCGGAATCGAACGCCCGAAATGAGCACGAACTGCCCTGACGGCATCTATCCCCGTATGTTCCCCGCGCAAACGATAATCCACCAGCAAAGCATCGGGCGCGGGGTAGTCATGCCGGCGGATTTCATCGAGTGCCTCATCCATCCCCTCGGCAGCCAGCACCTCGCAATCCCATCCACGGAGCAGAATGCGCATTGCATCAAGAATGGTGCGATCATCGTCCACCACCATGACCAGCATGCCGACCAGATCCCTGATCCGGGCAGGCCTGGAGACCGCCGCATCGTTGCTGTCCTGCGTAACGGGCAGCGTCGCTGAGGGCAGCTCCAGGCGAAAGCAGGAGCCCTTGCCGGGAACGGATTCGACATCCACGGCAATCTCAAGAAGATCGGTCAACCTGCGAACTATGGCGAGCCCCAGCCCCAGCCCCTTGTCCCGATCCCGCTCGGGATTCTCAATCTGGAAGAATTCGTCAAAGACGTGAGGAAGATGCTCAGGGGCCATGCCCTTGCCCGAATCGCGAACCTCAATGACCGCCTTGCCGTTGCGCTGCCCGGCCCGAATCAGAATCTCCCCGGCCTCGGTATAGCGCACGGCATTCGACAGCAGGTTTCTCATCACGCGCGCCAGCAGCACCGGATCACTGCGCACGACCCGCCCGGACTCCGCATCCACCCTCAGCTTCAGCCCCTTGTCCTCGGCCAAGGGGCGAAATTCCCCGGCGCATCGCTCCAGAAGACCGCCCAGATCGAAGCTCGTCATCTCAACCCGAACCTCGCCGGCATCCAGGCGTGAAAGATCCAGCAGCGAGTTCAGCAGTTCGCCCAGGGCTGCGCCGGACATGCGAGCCTTTTCCAGCAGTTGGCGCTGTGCATCCTGGGTTAGCTGCCCTTCAAGACTGGAGAGAAACAGGTTCAGGGCATGCAGTGGCTGGCGCAGGTCGTGGCTGGTGGCCGCCAGCAGCCTTGATTTGTCCCGGTTGGCCTTCTCGGCCTCCATTGTTCTGTGCTCGAGGTCCGCGAGAAGGGATTCCTTTTCGATTCTCTGGTAAATATTGGCAAGTATGAGGCCACGATGGTTCCAGCAGAAGATCAGATTGGCCACCAGAAAGGCCAGCACCAGGATCCCGAGAATCGTATTATCGCCGCCCTCGAGAAACAACTTGCCGGCCAGTCCGACAGAAGCTGGAACGGAGAAACTCGCATAGGCCGAAAACACAGGCGCATAGGAAGGCATACTTCCCGATATCATGCCGAACATGATCAACATGATCACCAGCATTTCCTCCGGCATGTCCACATCCAGGACAAGCCATGGAAGCAGTCCCCAGACCACACCGGCCAGAAACGTGAGGCCAATAAACCATCGCCCCCATTTCCAGCGGCCGTCCCCTCCGGAAGCTTTTGTCCTGTACACTCGGAAAAGCCACAGCCTCGGAACAACGATCAGAAGGTTCAGGGCAAACCATAGCGCGACGGGGTAACCCTTGCCGTGATTCCAGACATACACAACTATCGCCAGGGACACGATCAGCGCCCCGGCCATGGATGCCGGAATGTTCTTGATCAGAAGCTCGAGCCGGTCCTTCAGAGCATTCCTCTCCAGCAAATGTACCGAAGGTTTCGGGCCCATAAATGCCTCAAAGCTTCTACGATCCGGCATTCAGCCCCAGCACGTCGCGCATGTCGTACCAGCCGGGCTGGCGATCCTTCAGCCAGCGGGCCGCGCGCACCGCACCCTTGGCGAAGACCATGCGGTCGGACGCGATATGGTTGATCTCGATGCGCTCCTCATCGGCGATGAACATCGCCTTGTGCTCGCCGACGATATTGCCGCCGCGCACGACCGCAAAGCCGATGCTGCCGGGCTTGCGCTCGCCGGTGATGCCGTCACGCGTGCGCACGGCCACATCGTCCAGATTCACGTTCCGCCCTGCGGCCAGCGCCGTTCCCATGGCCAGCGCCGTGCCGCTCGGCGCATCCACCTTGTGCCGGTGGTGGGCCTCGAAGATCTCGGCATCGTAATCATCGCCGAGCACGCTTGCTGCCTGACGGATCAGATTCAGCGCCAGGTTTACGCCAACCGAATAGTTGGCCGCCATCACGACCGGCGCGCCGGCCAGAAGCTGCCGCAGGCGCTCCAGCTCCTGCGGCTCGAATCCCGTCGTACCGATGACCATCGCCAGACCCTTGCGCGCAACGAACTCGGCATTGGCGAGTGTGGCCGCCGGCACCGTGAAATCGATCAGCACATCGGCCTCAGCACAGCATTCGAGATCATCGCAGACCTGCACGCCCAGAGCGCCGACCCCCGCCAGGGTGCCGGCATCGGTTCCGACCAGCGGCGAACCAACCCTTTCGGTAGCGCCAGCCAGCTCCATGCCCTCGGTTTCGCTGACCGCGCGCACCAGCATGCGGCCCATGCGACCGGAGGCCCCGGCCACGATCACCCTCAGATCCGCCATTACTTCACCTCTCCGGAAAGATTGTCCCAGAATTCCTTGACCTTGCCGAGGAACGACGTGCGCTCGGGATAGACGTCATCGCCGGTCTCCTCGGCAAACTGCCGCAGCAGCTCCTTCTGCCGGGCCGACAGCTTCTTCGGCACGGCAATCTGCACCCGGACATACAGATCCCCCGTATGGCCGGCGCGCACATCCGGTACGCCATGGCCGCGCAGACGGAACACCTTGCCGCCCTCCGTGCCGGCAGGGATGCGGATCTTGACCTTGCCGTTCAGCGTCGGCGCATCCACCTCCGCGCCAAGCGCCGCCTGCGGGAACGTGATCGGCATCGTGCAGTACAGATCCGGCCCCTCGCGTTCGAAGATCGGATGCGGCTTCAGCGAAATGACGATGTACAGATCGCCCGCGGGCGCGCCCTGCTGGCCCGCCTCGCCCTCGCCGGCCACGCGCACCTGGGCCCCGTCATAGACGCCGGCCGGAATCTTCACCTTCAGCGTCTTTTCCCTGCGGACCCGGCCCGTGCCGCCGCATTCCACGCACGGAGACTCGATGCGCGTGCCCGCGCCATGACAGGTCGGGCAGGTGCGCCGCATCGCAAAGAATCCCTGCTGCATCTGCACCTGACCATGGCCGCCGCAGGTCGAGCACGGCACCGGATTCGTGCCCGGCCGGGCACCCGATCCGTTGCAGGTTCCGCAGGGCACGTGCTTCGGAATCCGGAGCTCGACCTCCTTGCCGGAAGCCGCCTCCTCCAGGCTGATGCTCAGATTGTAGCGCAGATCCGCCCCGCGCGAGCTTCGGCCGCCCATGCCGCCGCCACCGAAGCCGAAGAGTTCGCTGAAGGCATCGCCGAACAGATCGCCGAAGTCGCGGAAGGCATGGGAGTCCTGGGCTCCGCCGCGGGCCCAGAAATCATGCATCTGATCATCCACGCCGGCATGCCCGTAGCGGTCGTAGCGCGCCCGTTTCTCGGCATCCGAGAGCACCTCATAGGCCTCGGTTACCTCGCGGAACTTCTCGGCCGCGGCCGGATCATCCGGATTGCGGTCCGGATGATACTTCATCGCCAGCTTGCGATAGGCACGCTTGATCGCGTTCTCATCCGCATTCCGGTCCACGCCCAGCACTTCATAATAATCGCGTTTGGACACTGTCACTCCCTTTGCCTGCCATCATGCGAAAAGGAGCGGGGCCGCAGCCCAGCTCCTCTCCGGCCTTGCGGCCGCATGCCATGAGGATACGGCCATCGTCCTTCCCGGACCTTACTTCCTGTCGTTCTCGTCGACCACCTCGGCATCCACGACCTCGGCATCCTTGGCCGCTTCGGCATCCGCGCCGGAAGCCCCGGACGATGCCTGCTCCTGCTGCATCTGCTGGTAGATCACCTCGCCCAGCTTCTGGGCCTTCTCCGCCAGCTTCTGCTCAGCCTCGGTGATGGTCGCGACATCGCCGCCATCGATGGCCTTCTTCAGCTCCTCAAGCGCATCCTCGATGCTCTTGCGCGTGGCCTCGTCCACCTTGTCGCCATGCTCCTTCAGCGACTTCTCGGTGGAATAGACCAGCGCATCGGCGCGGTTCTTCGTCTCGATCGCCTCCTTCTGCTTGCGATCCTCCTCGGCATGCGCCTCGGCATCCTTCTTCATGCGCTCGATCTCTTCCTCGGTGAGGCCGGAACCCGCCTCGATGCGGATCGAGGCCTCCTTGCCGGTGCCCTTGTCCTTGGCATGCACATGCATGATGCCGTTCGCATCGATGTCGAAGGTCACCTCGATCTGCGGCACGCCACGCGGCGCCGGTGCAATGCCCTCAAGGTTGAACACGCCCAGCAGCTTGTTGTGCGCGAAGATGTCGCGCTCGCCCTGAGCAACCTTGATCGTCACGGCCGTCTGATTGTCCGCCGCCGTCGTATAGATCTGGCTCTTCTTCGTCGGGATGGTCGTGTTCTTCTCGATGATCTTGTTGAACAGACCGCCCTCGACCTCGATGCCAAGGCTCAGCGGCGTCACATCCAGCAGCAGCACATCCTTCACGTCACCGGTCAGCACCGCGCCCTGGATGGCAGCACCAATGGCCACGACCTCATCCGGGTTCACGCCCTTGTGCGGCTCCTTGCCGAAGAACTCGGCCACCTTCTTCTGCACCAGCGGCATGCGGGTCTGCCCGCCGACGAGCACGACCTCATGAATGTCGGCCGCCTTCACGCCGGCATCCTTCAGCGCCTGCTCACAGGGCTTCAGCGACTTCTCGACGAGATCGCCGACCAGGCTCTCGAACTTGGCCCGGGTCACCTTGATCAGCAGATGCTTGGGGCCGGAGGCATCGGCCGTGATGAACGGCAGATTCACCTCGGTCTGCTGGCTGCTGGAGAGCTCGATCTTGGCCTTCTCGGCCGCCTCCTTCAGGCGCTGCAGCGCCAGCTTGTCGGCGGTCAGGTCCACCCCGTGCTCCTTCTTGAACTCGTCGGCCAGATACTTGATCAGCACCTGATCGAAATCCTCACCGCCGAGGAAGGTGTCGCCGTTCGTGGCCTTCACCTCGAACACGCCGTCGCCGATCTCCAGTATCGAGATATCGAAGGTACCGCCACCGAGATCGTAGACCGCGATCAGATGATTCTCCTCGGTCTTGTCCAGACCGTAGGCCAGCGCAGCCGCGGTCGGCTCGTTGACGATACGCAGCACGTTCAGCCCGGCGATCGCGCCGGCGTCCTTCGTGGCCTGACGCTGGGAGTCGTTGAAGTAGGCCGGCACGGTGATCACCGCGTCCTTGACCTCCTCACCCAGGTACTCCTCGGCCGTCTTCTTCATCTTCTGCAGCACGATGGCCGAGATCTCCTGCGGGCTCATCTTCTTGCCGTCGAGTTCGACCCAGGCATCACCGTTGTCCGCCTTGACGACAGGATAGGAAACCAGATCACGATGATGCCTGGCTTCCTCGGAGTCGAACTTGCGCCCGATCAGACGCTTGACGGCATAGAACGTCTTGTCCGGGTTGGTCACCATCTGCCGCTTGGCCGGCGCGCCCACCAGGCGTTCGCCATCGGTGAACGCCACGACCGAAGGCGTGGTGTTATCGCCTTCGGAATTGGGGATCACCTTGGCCTTGTCGCCCTCCATCACGGCCACGCACGAGTTCGTGGTGCCCAGATCAATACCGATTACTTTTCCCATGGTTTTATCTCCTGTATTCGTCCGGAACCCCATCGGGATTCCATGAAACTTTTCTGCCTTATCCGTGTGTCAGCCTTTATGGGGGCTGCTCTGGCGCGATTCAACCCCCCCCGTGACTCATTCGCCCCGCTCTTCGGCCTCACCCTTGCCGGCATCGCTCTGCGCCGGCCCGCTGGAGACCAGCACCTTCGCCGGCCGGATCAGCCGCCCGTGCAGCGTGTAGCCGGCCACATGCTGGGCAATCACCGTTCCCTGCGGTTCATCCGAAGGCATCTGCGACAGTGCCTCGTGCAGGTGGGGATCGAACGGCTTGCCGACGGCATCGATGCGCTCGACCTGGAATTTCTTCATCACGTCATGCCAGCTGTTCAGCGTCAGCCGGATGCCCTCGCGCACGCCCGCCTCGTTGCCTTCCGGCGACTCAAGCGCGCGCTCGAGATTGTCCATGACATCCAGCAGCGAGGTGGCAAACTTTTCAATGCCGAACTTGTGCGCATCCGCGATCTGCCGCTCGGTGCGCTTGCGCAGGTTGTCCATTTCGGCATGCGCCCGAAGCAGCTTGTCCTTGAGTTCGGCAATCTCCTCGCGGGCCTGGGCCAGCTCCTTTTCACAGTCCCTGAGTCTCGCGGACTCGTCCGCCGCCTTCTTGCTGCCCTGATCCGGAGCGGCCTCCACCTTCTTCTCCGTCTTGTGCGACTTTTCCGCCTTGGCCGACTTCTTCTTTGTCAATCTCTTCCTCCTAACATGCGGCTGACCCATCTGGCCGTGCAGTCCACGATCGGCAACACCCGCTCATATGGCATGCGCCTGGGTCCGATGACCCCGAGCGTACCGACCACGCTGCCCGGTCCCTCGTAGCGCGACAGCACCACGGAAACCTGCTCCATGTTGACCAGCGCATGCTCGCTGCCGATAAACACCTTCACGCCGGTCTCGTCACGCTCGACCTGTTCCACCAGCTGGATCAGGCGCTCCTTTTCCTCGATCGTCGCCATCAGCGAACGCACGGTGTCGATCACCGCGAACTCCGGCATCTCCAGTAGCTGCCGCTGGCCGCTGACAAACAGATCGCTCTGGCCCTCTGTAGGGGCTGTGGCCCAGCGATTCAAGTCCTCAAGAAGACGCCGGACATGCAGGCGGTCATTCTCCATCTCCCGGCGCAGCCGCCGCGCGACCTCGTCGAGTTCGCAGTTGGCCAGCATCTCGGTCAGCCGCAGGGACAGACGATGCAGCGCCTCGTCCCCAAGACCGCGCGGCCGTGTCACCAGGCGGTTCTGCACATCGCCGTATTCGGTGACAATCACGGCCAGAAGCTGTTCCGAGGACACCGGCACCAGTTCGATGCGCCGGATGCTCGAAGGCCGCCGCTCCCGCACCCAGACCATGCCGGCAAAGCGGGTCAGGCTGGCCAGCTCATCGGTGGCCCGTTGCAACAGCGCCAGGCGATCGGATGCCTCGGACAGGTCCCTGGCCACCTCCCGCTCGAGCCTCTCGGGAAGATCCGGATCCACGACCATCAGCGAATCCACGAAATAGCGCAGCCCATGATCCGTCGGCACACGTCCGGCCGAGGTATGCGGCGAATAGAGAAGCCCCTGCCGCTCCAGATCCGCCATGATATTCCGGATCGAGGCCGGACTCAGCCCAAGCTCGCCCTGTTCGGCCAGCGTGCGCGAAGCCACCGGCCGGCCCGTTTCCAGATAGGCCCGAACGATCTGCCCGAGGATATATTCGTCGCGCTCCTTCATCCGAGCTTCGCTCCTGCCTCCAGTGCAAGACTCGTTCCCGCCGCCAGCGCCAGGCGGCGGCATCATGCCGCATCCAGATTCCCGGGGATGCGCTGAAAAGCGTCTGGCACTCTATCGCTGCGAGTGCCAAACACAACTTTTCGACTCAGGCTTCAGGCGCGGGCGTAAAGACGAACGGATCGGCGTGGATATCCTGCATGGATGCACCGGCCAGGAAGCAGGATTGCCTGAGCGCATTGACGATCGGAGGGTCGCCACAGAGGAACACCCGGAAGCCGGCCAGGGATCCCAGTACCCTGGCCGGGATATTGGTGATATTGCCCTGCATGCCGCCCTCGGGGGCATCGCCATGCAGCACGCAGGGCACATAGTTCAGATTCGCATGCCGGGCGGCAAGCTCCCGCAGCTCTTCCTGCAGATACAGTCCAGCCTCGGCCAGACTTGCATGGAACAGATGCACGGGACCGGTATGGCCTTCGCGCAACACGTCGCGCAGAATGCCGTACAGCGGCGCCAGCCCCGTTCCGGTCCCCACCAGCAGCAGCGGCTGCTCCTTGGCCCCCGGGAGATAGAAGCAGTCACCGGCCGGGCCGAAGAACTGCACCTGATCGCCGATGTCCAGTTCATCGAACAGCCAGTTGCTCATCTGACCATCGGGCACGCGTTTGACCTGAAGCTCGAGGAATCCGTCCTCGTCCAGGCTGGCCAGCGAATAGCTGCGTGTCAGCTCATCTTCCGGACGCACGAGATTGATGAACTGCCCCGCCTTGTAGGAAAACCCTTGCGGATGCTCGAAGCGAAGGCGCACGACGGATTCATTGAGCAGCTCCTTTTCCAGCAGCCGGACCGTATAGCGCATGGATTCGCTGGACAGGCCAATGCTCATGTCCTCCGTCGGCCTGCACATGCAGGCAAGGAAATAGTTCTGAGCCACCAGCGTGTCCTTGAGCCCCTTCTGGGATTCGGGAGTCGGCGTGCCCTCCAGCGCCCGGATCATGCAGGTCTGACAGGCCCCGGCCCGGCAGGACGATGGAATCAGCACGCCGTGGCGTGTCAGGCATTCCAGCACCGTTTCATCCTCGGCGCATTCGTAAGGAGCGCCTTCAAAATATATCGTCGGCATCGGCTTCTACCTCTCTGGTTCTGAAATCAAACGGACAGGGCACCCCGAAGGATGCCCTGTCCGCATTCGCCTTGCAGTGACTAGCGATCCAGCACGTCGTCGCGGGTGCTCTCGGCCACCGAGATCACGGTCTGGATCAGATCGTCGGAAACGCCGAGTTCGGCCAGCGTGGCCCGCAGATGCATCAGAACATGATCGAAGTGCGAATCGTTCAGCCCCATCTTGACCAGATGGCGATGCCCCTCGCGCATGTCCTTGCCGGTGTAGTTGTTCGGCCCGCCGGTGACCATCGTCAGGAAGGCCTTCTGCTTGGCCGCCTGCTTCTCCATGTCCACGCCCTCGAAGAAGCGGTTGATGTAGGCATCGGCCAGAACCCGGCGATAGAACAGATCCACCGCTGCGTCGATGGCGGCTGCGCCGCCCAGCTGCTCATAGACGCTCTTCTGCGCCGGTTCTGCGACCGCGCCTTCCTGATAGCTACGGCCGGCCATCGAGATGCTGGACAGCCACAGCGGAAGGATCAGCCCGAGCGCGGCAAAGAGCAGGAATGCCGGTAGAAATGTCTCGACATGCATCTTAACGATCCAGTACGTCGTCGCGGGTGCTCTCGGCCACCGAGATCACGGTATCGATCAGATCCTGCTTCACGCCAAGCTCGGCCAGCGTGGAACGCAGATGGCAAATGATATGGTCGAAATGCGAATCGTTCAGGCCCATCTTGACCAGATGGCGATGCCCCTCGCGCATGTCCTTGCCGGTGTAGTTGTTCGGCCCGCCGGTGACCATCGTCAGGAAGGCCTTCTGCTTGGCCGCCTGCTTCTCCATGTCCACGCCCTCAAAGAAGCGGTTGACGTAATGGTCGGCCAGGACCTTGCGATAGAAGATATCCACCGCCTTATCGATGGCGGCCTCGCCGCCCAGCTGTTCATATACACTGCTCATGGGTTTCCTCCTCTTCATGATTTGCACTAAAGGTGCATTGAGGATGCGATTTTAAGCCTGCTGGACAAAATATGTCAACAGAATATATCATTGATGCATGCAGCTGACCCTTCATACGGATTATTCCCTGCGCGTATTGCTGTATCTGGCCGCCCGCCCGGATCGCCGGGTCACCATTTCCGAGCTGGCAGAGGCCTACCAGATTTCGCGCAATCATCTGGTCAAGGTCGTCCACAGACTGTCCCAGCATGGCTGGATCACGACGATGCGCGGCAAGTCCGGCGGCATGCATCTGGCCTTCCCGCCGGAGCAGATCAATATCGGCACCGTCGTGCGCCAGACCGAACCGCACATGCATCTGCTCGAGTGCTTCGACAAGCAGAACAACACCTGCTCGATCAGCCCGATCTGCAAGCTCAAGCGGGTCCTGTATCAGGCACGCAGGGCCTTCATGGACGTGCTGGATTCCCATACGCTGGCCGATGCACTGGGGCCGCACGGCGAGGAAATCATTGCCATTCTCGAGACGAATCTGACGGATCGCGAACTCCAGCCCGAAGAAGGCTAGTACCGCCGATTTCACAGTTCGGCAAATGCCGCTACACTGCGTCGCTTCGCAAGGATTCCACCCGCTCCGAGGATACGATGCTGACAAAGATTGCCGATGCTATTCAACCCCGTCACCTGGGCCTGTTCGGACTCGTGGTCCTCTCCTGGGCCTACATGGCGCTGTTCCGCTATGACAACTTCGGCATCGAGGAGGCCGCGGCCCTCGATCTCTTGATCAACTGGTCCATCGTTCATCAGGTTGCCAGCCCCGTCGCGCTCTATGGCGTGCCGGACCTGCGCGCGATCTTCTTCATCCCTCTGGACCTGCACTGGGCCGGTAGCCTGCCGGCCGCCAAGGTGTTCACGATGTTCGTGCTGTTTGCGACGGCCCTGATGCTGTATCGCTGGAACGAACAGGTTTCCGGCAGCGAATCCTCGATGATGGCCACCGCCCTGCTGCTGATCTCTCCGATCACACTGATGCAGACCGACGCGATCGGCAGCGGCATCTATCTGCTGTTCTGCTTTGTCCTTGCCGGCTGGCTGCATGAGGCGATCCGCAACAGCCGCGCGATGTTCCCGAGCTGGTATTTCCTGCTGCTGCTGGTCACCGGCATGGCGGTGAGCAT
>CAZDLB010000028.1:0-3073 GCA_964505995.1 uncultured Zetaproteobacteria bacterium | reverse complement strand
TGTTCCCGAGCTGGTATTTCCTGCTGCTGCTGGTCACCGGCATGGCGGTGAGCATGCATCCGGTTGGCCTGGCCCTGCCTGTGGTCCTGGCCTGGCAATGGGCGCGCGAGGAGCAAGACCGGAAAAAGGGACTGCGTCTGCTCATCGGCATCCTCGTCGTCACGGCCATCTTCCTGTTCGCACGCTGGGGATGGTATGGCATGGATGCGGCAGCGGACAATCCGCTGACGGTGCTGGGCGACGCGATTCTGGGCTCCCCGCTCCTGCATACCCGCGGATGGGGAGTCGGACTGATCATTCTGGATCTGTTGATCATCGCAATCGGCATGCATCTGTATCGGCGCAATCGGGACAGCGTCAGCCTGTTCCTGATCGCGGGCAGCCTGATCGGCCTGCTGCACCCTGACCATGTCTGGACCCTGATCGCCTGGGCCGCCACGCTTTATCTGCTGCTGCCGCTGCTGATCGAGGCCAATACGCGCTACGGCTGGAAGGGAATCGTCGGTCAACGCGGCCTGGTCCTGCTGCTGGTGATGCTGACGGCCACGATCGCGATGATTCATGGCAAGGCCTACGGCGCCGTGGGCAAGCTGCAGCTGAAGAATGAGAGCGACAGCCTGATCGCCGTCCTGGCCGGCGAGGCTGAACAGACCGAGCGGCCGTTTGTCGCCGCCAGCCAGTGGCCCGCCCGGACGCTTCTGGCCTGCAAGCGCGACGTGCTGCCGCTGCCACCGGCGAGCGAGGATCCGGATCAGTTCCGTCGGAAGATCAGTGGCATTACGCATTTCGCCTTCAACCCGCAGCTTGAACGCCTGCATGGACTGGCCCGCAACGCCGCATCCGTCAGCGATCTGTACGAGCCGATTGCGATCCGTCCCGGCGGTGTGGTTCTGAAGCTCAGGTCCGATCACAAATGATCGGAACGCGCGGCTGAGTCGCGGCTTACGGGCGCGAGCGCTTGTGCCAGATGGAGAAGAACAGCGCCAGCCCGAAGCCGAACAGACCGCCCATCAGCCCCAGCCCCCCCAACACGAGGGCGCCAAGCACGTGAACCGGCGCATGTGCCAGGTCCATCGAACCGCCGTGAAACTGGCCATAGGCGTAAAGCACGAGCAGCAGGCCCACCGCCATCGCAACGGCGTAATTGCGCATCTGCCGCTTCCAGGTATCCCTCAGCCTTCTGTTGCGGCAGGCCGGACACAGGCTGCCCCTTGCATCCTCCTCCAACACTGCCCCGCAAGCCCGACATGCAGCCATGTCATCCTCCTGCCCGGCCCGTGACCCGGGCCTCGATCGTCACTCGATCCCGGCATGCTAGCAGTCTGCCGGACTCATGATCTACTGTGCGGCAGGAACTCCAGTCCAGAATAACCGGCTTCCCCGTTCGATGCACCCTGGAATCCCGCCATTCTTGTCCCACCAACCACCTTCTCGTGGCGATTTCCCGGGTCCGACAGACGCCGGATAAAAACCTCCACAAGCTCCAACAAAAAAGGGGGAGCCATCGGCTCCCCCTTCGGGATGGTCATCGGATGGATTACTGATGGCTCGGAGCGCGCGGGTTGCCCGGCATCGTCGGACGCGCCAGTGTCAGATAGGCGGCCACGTTCTTGATGTCCTCATCGGTCATCTTGCCGGCGACGGCACGCATCTGACCCATGTAGTCGTTGACACGCTGGCTGTCCTCAAAGCCACCGGCAGCCACGGTCTTGCTGCCGTGGGCGCCATAGCCTTCGCGAAATGCTTCCAGCTCGTGCTTCAGATAGACGAAGTTCTGGCCACCGATGGCCGGATACATGCGCCCGGCGGAACGTCCATGGAAGCCATGGCAACTCTTGCAGGCCGGAACGCCATGATTCGGCGCGCCATACTCGGCAATCATCCTGCCGATCTTCGGATCGCCAACATCCGCGCCATCCTCGCGAAGCTGCTCGAGGTTGGAACCGAAATACGGGGTCTTCAGCGTATGCACATAGGCTGCAAGATCCCTCTTTTCCTGCTGGCTCAGCGCCTTGGCGATGTCGTTCATCTGATACATCGTGTTGTCCAGTCGCTTGTCCTCGGCAAAGTCCTGAAGCTGCTTCAGGATATAGGTATCCACCTGATAGGCCAGTCGCGGCGTGCCGGCGGAATCATCGCCCAGGCCGTCAACACCATGGCAGCTCTGGCAGGCCGGAACATCGTCACCCTTGCCGTTCTGATAGATCACACGGCCGTTATCAATGTTGCCGATGGCTTCTTCAGCTCCGGCAACCACCGGCGCAGCGAACCAGCTGGCAATGGCGAGCAGGCCCATTGTACTAATCACACGTTTCATGCGTTCCCTCCTAAGATTCGAATCGGTTATTTCTTCTGCTTGTTGACGGCAGAAACATAGGTGATGACAGCGATCACGGCCAAGGTGCCGAAGATCAGGCCATACATGCCCAGCACATCGCCGGTCTGAAAATTCACTGAAGCTTCCAAGAAATGAGCAATCATTCGATTAGACCTCCCTAGATGTTTAAAACTGGCATCCTGCACGCCGGATTAAAAAACGCAAGCCAAAAATTCATCATGCGTTCATCTTCTCCGGATGCGGGCTTCCGCAGGCAGCTTTCCCTACTCCGGCGCGATCAGCAACGCCCCCGTCAGGAACACCGCCAAGCGAACCGCCAGGATACCCCTACTTTGCACGCGGTGATTCTGTCGGGAGCCGGATTCTTTCGCAAGCATCTGTTTTCCGGCCTGGATCTGCAGGCCATACAGCGCATACAGCGTCAGCACGAGAAACAGATGCGCCCAGATCAGAAAGGAAAACAGCTCCCCCTCGTCGATCAGGCGATGCACCCAGTTATGCGTCAGATACAGCCAGATTGGAAACGCCACATCGAAGACCATGACCGAGGCCATCAGCCCGATGTGCAGCACATGCTGCCGACGCTGCCACCAGGCAAGGCCCATGACGATGAAACTGACGATTACCAGAACGACGGATAGCGGCATGGCGGCAAGATTAGCGTCCGGAAATGGAATGGCCAGCCACCTCAATCCGGACTTGCGCGCCCAAGGGGCACCGCTAGCCTGCCAGCGC
>CAZDLB010000027.1:0-18536 GCA_964505995.1 uncultured Zetaproteobacteria bacterium | reverse complement strand
CCCCGGACACGCGGATTATGATTCCGCTGCTCTAACCAACTGAGCTAAAGCGCCGTGCGAGGCCGGCATTTTAGGGCCGTTGCGTTCCCCGTCAATGCTCGATTTCCGTCTGCTGGTCATCGCCTTTGCTGAGCGGCTTTGTTATCGTTCGCTCAACTTTGTCGAAGGGGATACAGGTGAGCAACGCTTCTAGCCAATCGGATTCATCCTCAGCCAGGCCCATGCGCATCCTTTCCGGCATGCGGCCCACCGGCCGGCTGCATCTCGGCCATTTCAAGGGCGTGCTGCAGAACTGGCTTACGCTCCAGGAGGAGCATCAGTGCTATTTCTTCGCCGCCGACTGGCATGCGCTGACCACCGATTACGCCAACCCGTCCATCGTCAAGGACACGATCTGGGACATGCTCATCGACTGGCTGGCCGTCGGCATCGATCCCGAGAAGGCGGTCGTGTTCATCCAGTCCGAGGTACCCGAACATGCCGAGCTGCACCTGCTGTTCTCGTTCATGACGCCGCTGTCGTGGCTGGAGCGCGTGCCGACCTACAAGGATCAGATCGAGCAGCTGCGCGAAAAGGATCTCGGCACCTACGGCTTCCTCGGCTATCCGCTGCTGCAGGCGGCCGACATCCTGATCTATCAGGCCGACGGCGTGCCGGTCGGCGAGGATCAGGTGCCACATGTGGAACTGACCCGCGAGGTCGCCCGTCGCTTCAACTTCCTGTACCGCAAGCCGGATCAGCCGCTGTTTCCGGAGCCGAAATCGCTGCTGATGCCGGCCTCCAAGCTGCC
Source organism: uncultured Zetaproteobacteria bacterium (assembly GCA_964505995.1). Lineage (GTDB taxonomy): Bacteria > Pseudomonadota > Zetaproteobacteria > Mariprofundales > Mariprofundaceae > JAJRVH01. The sequence continues at coordinate 17,746 of CAZDLB010000027.1, read as the reverse complement.
GGGCCTGGACGGGCGCAAGATGAGCAAGTCCTACGGCAACACCATCGAACTGGCCGAGGAATGGAAGGTCACCGAGAAGAAGGTGAAAACCATGCCGACGGATCCGGCGCGCGTGCGCCGCACGGATCCGGGCAACCCCGAGAACTGTCCGGTCTGGGATTTCCACAAGGTCTATTCCACAGAGGAGGAACGCGCCTGGGTCAAGGAAGGCTGCACGACGGCCGGCATCGGCTGCATCGACTGCAAGATGTGCATGCTCAGGCACATGGAGGAGGAATTGCAGCCGATTCGCGAGCGTCGCGCGGACATCGCCTCCAGGCCCGACGATCTGAAGGACATCGTGCGCGCCGGCAATGAAAAGGCCCGCCATCAGGCCTCCCGCACGATGGACAAGGTTCGCCGCACGCTGAAGATGGGATACCGCGTATGATCGCCGAGGCCGCCGCGTCCCCGGCCGGGTCCTGGCCCGATGAAAAAACGGCCCGGCTGGCCAGCGAAAGCCAGCTGCCGGCAATCCGTCTGGACCAGTTCGAGGGGCCGCTGGATGTGCTGCTGCATCTGATCCGCAGCCAGAAACTCGATATCTTCGACATCCCGATCGCGCTGATCACCGAACAGTATCTGGCCATCCTCGATGCGCAGAAGGAGCTCGATCTCGAGGTGGCCGGCGATTATCTGGTCATGGCCAGCACGCTGATGCAGCTGAAATCGCGCATGCTTCTCCCCCGCCCCGAGGTGGACGAGGAAGGCAACGAGATTGACCCGCGCGCGGAGCTGGCCGCCCAGCTGATCGCCTACGAGCAGTATCGCATGCTGGCCGAGGAGCTGAACGAACGCCCGCGCCTGGGCCGCGATGTCTTTACCCGCCCGATCTTCCCCGAGGCCGACGAGGTCGAACGCCCGCTGCCCGAGGCCGATCTCGATGCATTGCTGGTGGCCTTCCGCAACGTGCTCAAGCGCGTCGGTGGCGAGGTGCGCCACCATATCTTCACCGACACGATGAGCATGCGCGAACAGATGGGCGTGATTCTCGGCAAGCTGGCTCAGGGCGGCATGCAGCTCGACGAACTGCTGGCCGATCAGCCCGGCCGCGAGGCACTGGTCATCACCGTGCTGGCCATCCTCGAGCTCTGGCGTCAGCGAAGCATCATGGTGATTCAGAGCGAATGCTACGGTCCGATCACGCTGCTTCCGGCCGATGCGGAGGATGCGGATGCAGCCTGACATGCGGGAACTGACGAACCGCATCGAGGCCCTGCTGCTGGCCAGCGACGAGCCGCTCAGCCTGCAGCGACTGCGAGGCCTGCTCGGCGAAGATATTCCGAGCGCCGACATCCGCGCCGCGGTCGGTGAACTCGAGTCCCATTACGGCCAGCGCGGCATCCGCATCGTCAAGGTCGCAGGCGGCTGGCAGTTCCGCACGGCTCCGGAACAGGCCGAGCTGGTGCAGCGGCTCTGGCAGGTCAAGCCGCCGAGACTGAGCCGCTCGGCGCTGGAAACGCTGGCCATCATCGCCTATCGCCAGCCGACGACGCGTGCCGAGATCGAGGCGCTGCGCGGCGTGAAGGTATCGAGCAACATCATCGCCAGCCTGCAGGAGCGCGGCTGGATCAAGGTGCTCGGGCGCAAGGAGGTGCCGGGCCGGCCACACCTCTACGGCACCGGCAGACAGTTCCTGATCGATTTCGGGCTGGATTCGCTGTCCGACCTTCCCGACTCGGCCCAGCTGATGGATGAAGAGGAGATTCAGCAGATGGTCGAAGCCTCGCAGGCGGAAAACCGTGAGATGCAGGATGAAGTCTCCCGGGATGAGGACGATGCCGAAGAAGCCCGCACCGAGGCCTGAACGCCGCAGATCGTCGCGCCGGCCTGGCCCGCAATCGAAACGACGAGCCGCCGCGGAAACGGAACGCATCAATCGTTTCCTGGCCCGCTGCGGCCTGTGCTCCCGCCGCGAGGCGGACCGCTGGATCGCCGATGGCCGCGTCAGCATCAATGGCGAAACGATCACGCAGCCAGGGGTCAGCGTGACGGCCGGAGACCAGGTCTGCGTGGACGGCAGGCCGGTTGAACCCAGACGCAGTCATACCTACATCATCTATCACAAACCGGCCGGGCAGCTTTGCAGCCGGCACGACCCGCAGGGACGCCCCCTGATCTACGATTTCCTCGATGTCCCGGCCAATGTGCAATCGGTCGGCCGGCTGGACATGAACACCGAGGGACTGCTGCTGCTCACCGATGACGGCGATCTGGCCAGAGCCCTGACCCATCCGGCCGCACGGCTGCCGCGCCGCTATCGCGTGCGCGTGGCCGGCCATGTCAGCCTGGAAACGCTGGAGAAGCTGAGAAACGGCGGTCTGGACATCGGCAATGGCGAACTCAGCGATCCGTGGGAGGTCATTGTCGATTCCGAGACTGCGGGCCACACCTGGCTGACGATCGAGATTCGCCGCGGCCGCAATCGCGAGGTGCGGCGAACGCTGGAAGCGGCCGGGCATCCGGTCCGCCGGCTGATCCGCACCGCCTTCGGCCCGCTGCATCTGGATGAGGACATGCCTCGAGGCAGCTGGCGGGCGCTGACCACAGCCGAGATACGCCGGCTGCAACGGGCTGCCGGCCGTGCCGTGCCTGCAAAAAGAATCTCCCAACGCCGGTGATGCACCTTGTCCCGGCTTCTGAACATCCATGACCGGCTGTTGCAAGCCTATGGTCCGCAGCACTGGTGGCCGGCCGAGTCCCCGTTCGAGGTCGCGGTCGGTGCGCTGCTGACCCAGAACACGAACTGGAGCAATGTCGAAAGAGCCATCGATCAGCTGAAGCAGGCGGACATGCTGGACCCAGAGGCCATCGCCTCCGCCGACCGGGAAAGACTGCAGGAACTGATCCGCTCTTCCGGCTACTTCCGTCAGAAGTCGGAACGGCTGCAGACCCTGTGCCGCTTCTGGATCGAATCCGGCGGCGAGGCGGGGCTGAAGGCCCTGAAGCTGCACGAAGCCCGCAAGCGACTGCTCGCCCTGAAGGGCATCGGCCCGGAAACGGCGGATTCCATTCTGCTGTATGCACTTGAAAAACCGATCTTTGTCATCGATGCCTATACCCGCCGCATCTTCTCCCGGCTCGGCGTTTGCGCCGCCGATATCGGCTATCATGCGCTGCAGGATCTTTTTCATGCCGAGCTTCCGGGGGATGCCGGTCTGTTCAACGAGTTTCATGCGCTGATCGTCGAACACGCCAAACGCCATTGCCGCACACGCCCCGTTTGCGCGCGCTGCCCCCTGGCTGCGGATTGCCCCTCTCGCCAATCCGGTTGATTTGCCGCCCCGCTGCGACAGGGGGTAGCCTTGCTGCATGTGGGTCAAGCCGCCGATCGATCTCTCCAGGCTGCCGCGCGAGCCGGGCGTCTACCGCATGCTCGATGCCGGGCGCAAGGTGCTGTATGTCGGCAAGGCCCGCAATCTCAGAAAACGGGTGTCCAGCTATTTCCAGCGACGGCCGGAAAGCCCGCGCATTCAGGCGATGGTGCAGCAGATCCGTGACGTGAACTTCTCGGTCACGGCCTCCGAGGCCGAGGCGCTGGTGCTCGAACACAATCTGATCAAGCAGCTGAAGCCGCGCTACAACGTGCTGCTGAAGGACTCGAAATCCTATCCCTATATCCTGCTCACCGACGAGCCCTTTCCGAAGCTGATCATGTATCGCGGCAGGCGCAATCGTCCGGGCGAATATTTCGGCCCGTTTCCGAATGCCGGCGCGGTGCATGCGACACTGCATCTGATGCAGAGCCTCTTCCGCCTGCGCGACTGCGAGGACGCGGTGTTCCGCAACCGTACCCGGCCGTGCATGCAGCATCAGATCGGCCGCTGCTCGGCCCCCTGCACAGGCGTGGTCGATGCCGAGACCTACCGCAGCCAGGTGGCGGACGCGCGTGCCTTTCTGAAGGGAAGGAATCAGGAACTGGTGCGCGAGTGGGAGCGGCAGATGCAGCAGGCCTCGGACGCGCGCGAGTATGAGCTGGCGGCCATGCTGCGTGATCGCATCCGCGCGCTGCGTTCCGTGCTGGCGGAATCGGAAGGCGCGCGCCTTCCGGATCAGGCCGACGGCATCGTTCTGATCCGTCATCCCGGCGGCGTCATGGCCAGCATCGGCGTGCGCCGTGGCGGCCGCAACCTGGGCACGCACAGCATCCGTATCGAACAGGCGCAGCAGGCCGGGGATCTCGAGATCCTGCAGTCCTTCTTCATCGAGCGCTACCGCCACGAGGATCCGCCGGGGGAAATCCTGCTTGCCGTGAGCGAAGATGATGCCGGGGAGCTGCAGCGGCTGATCCGCCTGATTGCCCCGAAGTCCGCCGTGAAGATTGCCTGCCCGAAACGCGGCGCCAAGCTCCAGTGGCTGCAGCAGATCGAGCATGCCGGCCGGCAACTGCTGGCCAGCCGCAGCGGCATCGACCAGCAGGCAGCCTTCGAGGCGCTGCGCGATCTGCTTAAGCTTGAGCATGTCCCGAAGCGCATCGCCGCCGTGGACAACGCGCATCTGGGCGGCCAGCAGACCGTCGCCGCGATCACCTATGCCGGCTGGAAGGGCCCGGAAAAGGAGCATTACCGCCGCTACAGGCTCGACGATGTACCGGCCGGCGACGACTACGCCGCCATGCAGCATGTGCTTTCCCGATTCTTTCGCGCCATTGCCGCGAACGAACTGCCCCGGCCCGATGTAATGTTCATCGACGGCGGCAGGGGTCAGCTCGCCGTAGCCGAGGCCGCAGCCAGGGAATCCGGGCTTTGCGATCTGCCGCTGGTCGGCGTCGCCAAGGGCAGGAGCCGCAGGCTCGGCGAAGAGGCGCTGATCGCCTCCTGGCTTTCGGCCCCGCTAAAGCCCGGCCGCCACTCCCCTGCCCTGCTGCTGATCGCGCGCGTGCGCGACGAGGCGCACCGCTTCGCCGGCAGCTACATGCGCAAGCGCAAGAAGAAGGCGATGTTCACCTCAAGGCTTGAGGGCATCCCCGGCATCGGCCCGGCCCGGCGCACCGCGCTGCTCAAGCATTTCGGCGGCATCGAGGGCGTGAAGAAGGCCAGCCGCGAACAGCTTGCCCAGGCCCCGGGCATCTCCCGCGTCTATGCCGAAAGGATCTTCCGGGCGCTGCATCAGTAAGCCGCATCCTCGTCTATAATGGTTATGCCCCTAACGGGCGAAACCATTCGCGGATCGGGGACGGGCCATGCATATCGACGACTATCGCTTCGGCATGATCGTGATCGACGGCAGGCGCTATGCGCACGATGTGCTTGTGCTGCCGGATCAGATCATCTCGCCCTGGTGGCGCAGGAACGGGCATGTGCTTGATATCGCCGATCTCGATGCGGTATTGACCGATGCGCCGGATCTGCTCATTGTCGGCACCGGCGCCAGCGGCTGCCTTCAGGTGCCGCAGCAAACGCTGGATGAGCTGTATGCACGCGGCATTGCGGTCAAGAGCATGCCATCGCCGGAGGCGGTTGAGGCCTTCAACCGCTGGGCCGGCAATGGCCGGACCGTGGCGGCCGGGATTCATCTGACCTGCTAGGAGGTATCGATGCTGCTGAGCACCACCCCAACGCTTGAGGGACACGCCATCATGGAGTACAAGGGCGTCGTGGTCGGCGAGGCCATCCTCGGCGCCAATATCTTCCGCGATCTGTTCGCCGGCATCCGCGACATCGTCGGCGGACGCTCCGGCGCCTACGAAAAGGAACTGGCCAAAGCAAGGGAAATCGCCTTCGCCGAACTTGAGCAAAGGGCCTCGGAGCTGGGTGCGGATGCCGTGGTTGGCATCGATCTGGACTACGAGGTGGTCGGCAAGGATGGCGGCATGCTGATGGTCAGCATCTCCGGCACGGCCGTGACGCTGAAATAGGCCTCAATCCTCCCCATAGAACAGGGTCGGATTGATCTGCCAGAGCACGCTCCATCCGGATTCGCCCCGCTCCAGGCATACGACCCCGCCGTTGCGGAAGCGCACCGGCACCGCATTGGCATCGCCGCAGATCAGCAGTCCGGCCAGACGCTGTAGATGCGGCAGATGGCCAACCAGCATCACATCCTCGCTTAAGCCGGCGAGATGGGCGGACCAGATGCCCGGATCATCGTTCGGGGCCAGGTCGGGAAGCGCTCGCAGCGGAATCCCGCCCCAGGCCTCGGCAAACATCTCGGCGGTCTGCTGCGCGCGCAGTTTGCCGCTGTGGCCGATCCAGGCAGGCCTTGGCTTCTCGAACAGGCTCAGAAAACCTGCCGTGCGCGTCACATCCTCCCGCCCCTGGTCCGACAGCGGGCGTTCGGGGTTCTCGCTCTTGTCCACGGCCAGGCCGTGCTGCACCAGATAGACACGCATGTTTCCTCCCGGCATCCACCGCGATGGATGACCTCAGCCCCAGTTTAGGCCAGAATCCGCCGCCGGACCAGATCCGGTCCGGAAAAACACGCGGCATACAGGGGTCAACATGGTGCAGCTCAAATCTCCGGCGGATATCGAGGCCATGCGCCCGGCCTGCCGTCATGCCGCGGACACCCTGGTCATGATCGAGCCGCATATCCGGCCGGGCATTACGACCAACGAGATCAACGACCTGGTGCATGAATTCACGATCAAGGCCGGCGCCATCCCGGCGCCTCTGAACTATCACGGCTTTCCGAAATCGGTCTGCACCTCGGTCAACCATGTCGTCTGTCACGGCATCCCATCCGACAAGAAGCTGCGCGATGGCGACATCATCAACGTCGATGTCACGAGCATCATCGACGGCTGGCATGGCGACACCAGCAAGACCTTCTATGTCGGTACACCGAAGGTGCGCGCGCGCAAGGTCGTCGAGGTTGCCCGCAGGGCGCTGGAGATCGGCATCGAGGCCGTCAGGCCCGGCGCCACGCTCGGCGATATCGGCCATGCGATCCAGAGCTATGTCGAGGGCGAGCGATGCTCGGTCGTGCGCGAGTATTGCGGCCACGGCATCGGCCGAAACTTCCATGAGGAACCGCAGGTGCTGCACTACGGCAAGCCGGGCACCGGCATGAAGCTTCAGCCGGGCATGGTCTTCACGATCGAGCCGATGGTGAACCTCGGCAAGCCGGCCGTGAAGCTGCTGTCGGACAAGTGGACCGTGGTGACCCGCGACAAATCCCTGTCGGCCCAGTTCGAGCATACGCTGGCCGTCACCGAGGACGGTTGCGAGATCCTGACCCTGCCTTCCTCCGAGCCAGCCGCCACATCCTGATCCGGCCGGCCGCAGGATTCTTCTTTCCTCCCGGGTCCCGCGCGCCTACCATGCGCGCCACTTCCGCCCAACGGCACCCGAGGTTCCCATGACACGCAAGCTACGCAACATCGCCATCATCGCCCACGTGGATCACGGCAAGACCACGCTCGTGGACGAGCTGCTCAAGCAGTCCGGCACGCTGGAGGCGCGCAAGGAGGTGGCCGAGCGCGTCATGGACTCCAATGATCTGGAGAAGGAGCGCGGCATCACGATCCTTTCCAAGAACACGGCCATCACTTACGGCGACTATCACATCAACATCGTCGATACCCCCGGCCATGCCGATTTCGGCGGCGAGGTCGAGCGCATTCTGAACATGGTGGATGGCGTGCTGCTGCTCGTGGACGCGCGCGAGGGGCCGATGCCGCAGACCAAGTTCGTGACCTCGAAGGCCCTGAGCCTGGGGCTGAAGCCGATCGTCGTCGTCAACAAGATCGACCGCGAGGGCTCCGATCCGGATGCCGTCGTCGATGCGACCTTCGATCTGTTCGCATCGCTCGGAGCCACCGACGAACAGCTCGATTTCCCGGTTGTCTATGCCTCGGCCAAGAACGGCTATGCGATGCTCGACCTGGCCGAGGAATCGGACAATCTGACCTGCCTGTTCGACACCATCATCGAGCATGTCGATCCGCCCGAGGGTGATCCCGAGGCACCGCTGCAGATGCTGGCCACAACGCTGGACTGGGACGATTTCATCGGCCGCATCGTCATCGGGCGCGTGGCCAACGGCCGCATCAAAACCGGCCAGGACGTGGCCGTCGTGCATGCCGATGGCTCAACCGAAAACTTCCGCATCAGCAGGATTCTCGGATTCAAGGGCCTGGACCGCGTCGAGATCACCGAGGCCCAGGCCGGCGACATTATCGCCGTGGCCGGCATCGAGCATATCAGCATCGGTGAAACCATCGCCGACAGGGAGCATCCGCAGGCGCTGCCGGTCATCCATGTGGACGAGCCGACGCTGACGATGGAGCTTCATGTCAACAATTCGCCGCTGGCCGGCACCGAGGGCAAGTTCATCACCACCCGCCAGATCCGCGACCGGCTGATGAAGGAAATCCGCACGAATGTCGCGATGCGCGTCGAGGAAACGGAATCGGCCGATATCTACAAGATCTCCGGACGCGGCGAGCTGCACATCGGCATCCTGCTGGAGAACATGCGCCGCGAGGGCTTCGAGATGGCGGTTTCCCGCCCGTCTGTCATCGTGCGTGAGGTGGATGGCGTCAAGCAGGAGCCCTACGAAACGGTCACGATCGACGTGGATTCCGAATTTCAGGGCACGGTCATCGAGAAGCTCGGCAAGCGTGGCGCGGAGATGACGCATATGCAGAGCAATCCGGACGGATCCACCCGTCTTGAATTCATCTGCCCGACCCGCGGCCTGATCGGCTATACCTCGGAATTCCTGACCGACACGCGCGGCACCGGCGTGCTGCACCACCTGTTCCATGAATACGGCCCCTACATCGGCCGCTTGCCGGGCCGCGCCAATGGTGTGCTGGTTTCAATGGAAAACGGCGAGGCGGTGGCCTTCTCGCTGTGGAAGCTTCAGGAGCGCGGCAAGCTGTTCATCGGCCCGGGCGAGAAGGTGTACGAGGGCATGGTCATCGGCATCCACAGCCGCGAGAACGATCTCGTTGTCAATCCGATCAAGGGCAAGAAGCTCACGAACATCCGCGCCTCGGGCAAGGATGACGCGATTGATCTCGTGCCGCCGATCAAGCTGACGCTGGAGCGCGCGATCGAGTTCATCGAGGATGACGAGCTCGTGGAAATCACGCCGAAGAACATCCGCATCCGCAAGCGCCTGCTCAAGGAGCATGAGCGCAAGCGCGCCTCAAGGCCGGAATAGACGCTCGCCGGATCAGCGATCCGGCGAGCCGACAAACGGATTCACGCGCCGCGGAAAGCGGTTTGCAGCCTTCACAAGGCTTTTGGCGCTGCGCCGCACATGCAGCCCCGTCACCGGGTTGTAGCAGTGCAGCTCCTGCGCCTGCATCTCGCACCGCTCAACCGGCCTGGTCATGTTCTCCGATGCATCAAGCGGCATGGACGTTGCGACAAGGATGGGCCATGCAAGCGCCAGGCGAAGCACGGATCGAATCTGGATGGATGATTTCATGCCGGCCATGCTACGGATGGCGTGCATCGCATGCCGGTGCGTTCGATCACCGCCTCCGGAAAAGGAAATCCGTGCTTCAGCGCCTGCGATCGGCGATCAGGGCAGCACCTCGACCTTCTGCATCACGTCGCCCTGGCGGATCTGGTCGACGACATCCATGCCCTCGATGACTTGGCCGAAGACCGTGTACTGCCCGTCCAGATGCGGCTGCGGCTCAAAGCAGATATAGAACTGGCTGCCGGCGGAATCGGGATCGGCGGCCCGGGCCATGGCCACGGTTCCCCGGACATGGCGATGGGCGTTGAATTCGGCCTTGACCCTGTAACCCGGCCCCCCCGTGCCGTTGCCCAGCGGATCGCCGCCCTGGGCCATGAATCCGGGAATCACCCGATGAAACGTCAGCCCGTCATAGAAGCCCTTGCCGGCCAGCGCCTTGAAATTCGCAACCGTGTTCGGCGCCGCATCCGGATACAGCTCGATCAGGATCTCGCCGTGCTCGGTCGTGATCCGGACATGCTCCCCGGCCGGGATATCCTTGTCCCCTGCTTTCGGGGCTCTTGAAAATAGACTCATGCGTTCCTCCTTGGATAGTTGCTGTTCTTCGCCCGGCGCCATCCCTGGCGCCATGGCCATCAGCACCAGGATGGCCAGCCCGTACATCGGGCCAGCCCTCATCGAAACCTCTGCTGGGCCGAGGGCAGGATGCGCTGCGGATGCAACACCATGCGCCGCATGCCGGGTCTGAGCATGGCGGTGCCGAGCAGGACGTCCTGACAGAACACGCTTACCTCGCCGCAGTATTCCTCATCGAGCTGAATCCGCTGACCCTGCAGGAAACGCCGGGCCTGTTCCTCGCCCAGATCGCAACGGTGCAGATCCCGCAGCCACAGGGACAGGGGCAGAAGACAGGCCTCGCGCCGCTGCTCCAGCTCCTCGAGACCGACCATCATCGCCTCGGGCCAGCCGCCCGTGCTGGTTCGCCGCAATGCGACGACGCAGCCCCCGACATTCAGGCTCTCGCCGATATCGCGCGCCAGCGAACGGATATAGGTACCCTTGGAACAGCGCACCATCAGCTCCAGGCGCGGCGGCGCATACGACAGCAGCTCAAGCGCATGGATGCTCACGGGCCGCGCCGCAAGCTCCACCTCTTCCCCGGCGCGGGCAGCCGCATAGGCCCGACGCCCATTGACGCGCACGGCCGAATACGCCGGCGGAACCTGTTCATAGTCGCCGGTAAAGCGCTCCAGCGCCTGCCTGAGCTTCGCCTCGGAGATTCGCGCAGCATCCGGAAAGCGAGCCACGATCCGACCCTCGGCATCGAGGCTGTCGGTCTGAAAGGAAAGATCGATCTCGACGCGATATTCCTTTTCCGCATTCAGGCCATACGAAGCAAAGCGGGTCGCCTCGCCGAGCAGGATCGGCAGCATGCCCGTGGCCATCGGATCCAGCGTGCCGCCATGCCCGGCCTTGATGCGTTTGCCACCCGGCCGCGAGAAGATGCGCACGACGGCATTGACCGCCTGGCGCGAACTCCAGCCCAAAGGCTTGTCCAGAAAGACGACGCCGCCTGGCGACAGGGATTCAGGCACTGGCCAGGATTTCGGAAACGGCCTGCATCAGCCTGGACTCGACCTCGTGCAGGCTGCCATGCATCAGGCACCCGGCCGCGTGGCGATGGCCGCCGCCGCCAAGGCTGGCAGCCAGCGCCCCGACATCGGCATGGGTCTTGCCGCGAAAGCTGACCTTCCAGCAGTTCTCGCGGCTTTCATGCGAACGGATGAAGACCGCCACCTCCACGCCCTCGATGCTGCGGGCATAGTCGATCAGGCCCTCGGTGTCCTCGACATCGGCGCCGCTGGCATCGTACATCGCCTGATCCACATGGATCCAGGCCGAACGCCCCTGATCGCGAAGCTTCAGGGTTTCCAGACAGGAGGTCAGAATCTTCAGGCCCGCCAGTGGCCGGCTTTCATAGATGCCGACGCTGATCGGCCACGGTTCGGCACCGGCCTCGATCAGGTTTGCGGCCAGGCGATAGACATCGGCCGTGGCGCTGTTGAGCCGGAAGCTGGCCGTATCGGTCAGCACGGCGGCATAGATCGCCGCGGCTGCGGACCTGGAGATACCACAGTCCATGGCCAGCAGCAGATCGTGGATCATCGCGCCGGTGGCGCAATAGGCCGCATCAACGACATTGACGTCCCCGAAGAGCTGATTGCTGGCATGATGGTCGATATTGACGAGCTTCGAAGCACGGAAGAATTCGTCCGGCATCCCCAGACGCGAACACGCGCCGCAGTCGAGGCTGATGATCAGATCCGGCACCCTGCCACCCGGCCAGTTCCCGCGCCCGACCTCGTCGGCATGATCCAGGAATTCGTAGATCCTCGGAACCCCGTCGCGATTGTGCATGCGTACCGGCTTGCCGCGCCGCCTGAGTGCATCATAAAGGGCCAGCTGCGAACCAATGCCGTCGCCGTCGGGATTGCAGTGCGTAATCAGCAGCACCTCGTCGGCCGCTTCGATCGCCTCGATGACCGGCCGCCAGTCCGTATCCGGAATCAGCGGCTTCATGCCCCGCCATCCAGCTTGCGCAGCATCGAAAGCACATCGCCGCTCTTCTCGAAGGCCGCGTCCCAGCGAAAGCGCAGCTTCGGAATCCGTCGCCGGGGCATGGCCCGGCGCAGTTCGTGCTGGAAATGCGGCGCCATGCGCTCCATGGCCTGAACGCACATCTCGCCATCGACATCGCCGCCATGATAGATCCAGACCGTCACCATCTGACGCCCGGACGATTCCACCCGGGTAATCGTCAGGTCGGCCAGCCTGGGATCGGAGACGTCCCGGAGCAGCAGCGTGCTCATCAGACGCCGGATGTCGGTCAGCAGCCGTTGCTGTTGAGGAGAAGGATTCAGCATCTCTTCAGTTTAGAGGGTCGCGGCCACTTCCTCAATGACATAGAACTCGAACGTGTCGCCGACCTTGATATCGTTGAACTTCTCGACGCTCATGCCGCATTCGTAGCCGGCTTTCACTTCCCTGACATCGTCCTTGAAGCGACGCAGCGAGGCCAGAACGCCGTCATAGATCAGCACGCCCTCGCGCAGCACACGCACATGCGCCCCACGCTGCACGATCCCGTCGGTGACATAGCAGCCGGCCACGGCGCCGACCTTCGGCGCCTGGAACACCTCGCGCACCTCGGCCGTGCCGATGACCTTCTCGACCTTCTCCGGCGCCAGCACGCCGGCCATGGCAGCCTTGATCTCGTCAATGGCATCGTAGATCACCTTGTAGAAGCGGATGTCCACGCCTTCCTGCTCGGCCAGCTTCTTGGCCTTGGCCTCCGGACGGACATTGAAGCCGATGATGATGGCATTCGATGCCGAAGCGAGCATGACATCGGATTCGGTGATGCCGCCGATCGCCTTGTGCACGACCTTGACCTTGACCTCGTCGGTGCCGACCTTCTCCATCGATTCGGCCAGCGCCTCGACCGAGCCGGTCACATCGCCTTTGATCAGCACCGGCACCTCCTTGATGCCGCTCTGCATGCTGGCGAAAAGTTCGTCCAGACTGGCGCGCTTCTTCGCCTCGGCGCCAAGCTGGCGCTCCTTGTCCTTGCGGTAGCTGACGATTTCGCGGGCCACGCGCTCGTTCTCCACCGCATAGATCTCCTGACCGGCCTCGGGCACGGCATCCAGGCCGAGAAGCTCGAACGGAATGGACGGACCGGCGGTCTTATGCTGCTGGCCGTTTTCATCCACGATCGCGCGGATGCGCCCGGAAACGGATCCGACGACAACGATATCCCCCTTGTGGAACGTGCCGTTCTGCACCAGCACCGTCGCGACCGGTCCGCGCCCGCGATCGAGCTTGGACTCGATGACGATGCCCTTGCCGCGGCGCTTGGGGTTTGCCTTGAGTTCAAGGATCTCGGTCTGCAGCGCCAGCATCTCCAGCAGCTCGTCCAGGCCCTGACCCGTATGCGCGGAAACCTCGACAAAGATCGTGTCGCCGCCCCATTCCTCGGGAATGACCTCCAGTTCGGCCAGCTGCGCCTTGATCCGGTCCGGATCAGCGCCTTCCTTGTCCATCTTGTTGATGGCCACGATGATCGGCACACCGGCGGCGCGGGCATGGTTGACCGCCTCCACCGTCTGCGGCATCACGCCGTCATCGGCCGCCACGACAAGCACGGCCACATCGGTCAGCTTGGCGCCCCGCGCCCGCAGGCCGGTAAACGCCTCATGGCCGGGCGTATCGATGAAGACCACACGCTCACCGCCCTCAAGCTTGACCATGTAGGCACCGATATGCTGCGTGATGCCGCCAGCCTCGCCATCGGCCACATGCGCCTTGCGCAGCGCATCGAGGATCGAGGTCTTGCCGTGATCCACATGGCCCATGACCACCACGACCGGAGGCCGCGGCTCCAGATCCTCGGACTCGTCCTCATCCGGCTCCTCGATCAGCTTGTCCTCGACGGCGGCCTCATTGATCAGCTTCGGCTTGTGGCCGAACTCCTCGACAATCAGCAGTGCCGTATCGGCATCAATGGCCTCGTTCACCGTGGTCATGATGCCCATCTCGAACAGCTTCTTGACGACATCACCGCCCTTCACCGCCATGCGGTTGGCGAGCTCCGATACCAGAATCGGATCGGTCACTTCGACGGTACGCACAACGAAATCGGCATCATCCTTGGTGACGGTCGTCGTGGTCTTCTTGCGGCTTCCGCGTGCCAGGCGTGCCATGCGCTCCTCTTCCTGTGGCGTCAGCACCGCATGCCGCTTCTCGGCATAGGCCCGACGCGCTGCCTTCTCAGCCGGTGACAGTCGGCGCTGAGGCCGTCCGGCGCCACCACCACGACGGCGCTTGTCGGCGCTGGGCGCGGCCGGTTCGGGCGAAACGGCCACCGACGGGGCGCGACGGGGCGCGCCAGGACCCGAAGACGGGCGGCCCGCACCACCACGCCCTTCTCGACGCTGGCTGGCGCGTTCCTCGGAAATCTTCTTCTCGATCTGCTTGACACTCGAGCGCGGTGCCTTGGCTGCTGCGATCTGGGCCGGAGTAAGACCGCGGCGAATCGTCGTGCGCGGCCCCTTGTGGGTCTGCGCCTTGGCCGCAGGACGTCCCTCGGCAGGCTTGGAAGCCACGGTCTTGGACGGAGCCTTCGCCGGGGTCTTGGGTGCGGCGGGTTTCGCGGCGCTGGATGCGGCCTTGGCAGCCGAGGCTTCAGCCTTCTTTCGCTCCACCGCAGCGGCTGCGCGCGCGGCCGGCGTGGCCGGCTTCGCAGCAGATGCGGCGGGTTTGGCAGCCGTGGTTGCGGCCGGCTTCGCGGCAGTCGGCTTGACCGGCGTATGGCGACGACGAACCGCCACCTCCACGGTACGTCCCCGGCCTTCGACCCGGGCGCGGGTCTGTCCGGCCACCATCGGCCGTTTCAGGGTCAGTGTCTTGGTGCCGGGCTTCCGGGCTTCCTGCTTCGGCTTGCTCCGGTAGGCCTTGCGGATCTTTTCCTGCTCGTCGACATCCAGCGTGCTGGTCGGCCCCTTGACGACGATGTTGCAGCTCTCCGCCAGACGCTGCACCTCTTCCGCCTCAATGCCGAGCTCTTTTGCCAAGTCGAGAATTCGTTTTGCCATCTGTTCTAATTACCCTGATACCTTCACGTGCCCCAGCAGGACACAATATTCTTTCAACCTTCTCGCCATTGGCGAATCATCCATGGCCGCCACGGCCACACGCTCCCGCCCCAGCATCCTGCCCAGCCAGGCGCAGGATGGCACGTCAATTCGCTCCACCGCATGCCCGGCGCGAAGGCGCTGCTCGCTGGCCTGCTCAATCTGGCGTCGCACGGCATCGCCCGCATCGGCCGCAACAAGCAGCAGCAGCGGCGCATTATTCCACATGCGCTGCATCACCGCATCCCTGCCGATGGCGGCACTGTGCCGCAGGCGCGCAAAACCGCGCTGCAAGGACTGCTCCAGCGCCGCACCCAGGCGCTGCAACAGCAGCGGCCACTGCGGCAGCTTCAGCTCCATGCGGCCCCGCAGCGCCTGCAAGCGCTTGTCCGACATCCGCGCCAGGCATTCCGCCCGGGGGCAGACATAGATGCCGCGCCCGGGCGCCTTCTGGCCCAGATCGGGCCAGAGCTGACCCTGGGCATCGGTCACCAGCCGCAGCAGCTCCGACTTCGGCAGGCTCCTGCGACAGGCAAGACAGGTGCGCTGCGGCCGCCGATCAGTCGTCAAACCAGCCGCATGCCTCACGGGCTGCAAGGATCAGCGCCTCGGCCTGCTCCCGATCCAGCCCCTCGATGTCCTCCAGATCGTCCACGGCCGCATCGGCCAGCGCCTGCACACTGGCCATGTCGCGCACGGCCAGCTGTTCGGCGATCTCGCGGGTCATGCCTTCGAGATCGAGCAGGCCAACCTTGGCCTCGCCTTCCTCGCTGCTCTGCTGCAGGGCCCGATCCAGCAGCACGTTGCGCGCGCGCTTCTGCAGCTCCTGGGCGATTTCCTCATCCAGGCCTTCGATGGCCGTGATATCCTCCAGCGCACAGTAGGCCAGATCCTCGAGGTTGATAAAGCCTTCCGTGACGAGCACGGCGGCGAAATCCTCGTCCACATCCAGCGCCTCCATGAACATGGACGTGGCGCGATTGATCTCGTCCTGACGACGCTCCTGCTCCTCGCCGGTGCTCATCAGTTCGATGTTCCAGCCGGTCAGCTCGGAGGCCAGGCGGACATTCTGACCCCGGCGTCCGATCGCAATCGCCAGGTTCTCCTCATTGACCGCCACCTCGATGGTGTTGCGGGCCTCATCAACCAGCACGCGTTCGATCTCCGCCGGCGCCAGCGCATTGACGACGAAGGTCGCCGGATCATCGGTCCATTCGATCAGGTCGATCTTCTCGCCATGCAGCTCGTTGACGACGGCCTGCACGCGTGCGCCGCGCATGCCAACACAGGCGCCCACCGGATCCACGGCCGGATCGGTGGATACGACCGCAATCTTGGAGCGCGCCCCCGGATCGCGCGCGATGGCCTGGATCGCAACGATGCCGTCCTGGATCTCGGGAACCTCCTGCTCGAACAAACGCAGCACCATGCCGGCATCGGCACGCGACAGAAAGACCAGCGGCCCCTTGGGCTGATTGCGCACCTCGCGCAGATAGGCGCGCACGCGGTCACCCTGGCGGAAGGTCTCGCGCGGCAGCAGATCCTCGCGATACATCACGCCCTCGCCGCGGCCAAGATCCACATAGACATTGCCGCGCTCCACGCGCTTGACGATGCCGGTGATCAGTTCGCCGACGCGCGGCTCGTACTCCGCAATCACGCGTTCACGCTCGGCCTCGCGGATCTTCTGGTTGATGACCTGCTTGGCGGTCTGCGCCGCAATCCGGCCCAGTTCGATCGGTGGCAGCGGTTCGCGGAACTGCGTGCCGATCTCGGCCTGCGGATCGATCTCGCGGCCCTGCTCCAGCGTCAGCTCGTTCTCCTCGTCCTCAACCTCCTCGACCACGGTGCGCACGTGGAAAAGGCGCAATTCGCCGGTTTCGCGATCGATCTCGGCCTCGACATTCTTGCCCGGATAGGTGCGCCGGGCCGCGGTCTTCATGGCCTGCTCCATCGCCTCGATGACCAGCTCACGATCCACCGATTTCTCGCGGGCTACTGCATCCGCGACCTGCAATATCTCAACATTCATCGCATTCTCTCACTCTTGGTTCACTTCTTTTTCCGGGATACATCCTTCCAGTTGATGGCCCGGACCACCTTCGCCACATCGCGCATGGCGAAAACCCGTTCTTCCCGACCCCTGCCCGCCTCGATGCCGAGGCGGAATCCCGGTTCTCCGTCGACATCCTCGGGGCCGAGATTCCGTCCCTCGATGCTGTCGCCCTCGATCAGGTCCACCTTGATCCATTCGCCCTGATAGCGGCGAAAGTCGGCCGCATCTTCCAGCGGCCAGTCCAGTCCCGGCGAGGAGACCTCGAGGCGATAGCGCCCGGCGATCGGATCCTCGGCATCCAGCTGCAGGGCCAGCGCGCGACTGATGCGCTCCAGCACGTCCGAATCCACACCGCCGGCGCGGTCGACAATGACCCGGAGCACCTGGTTCCGGCCGCCGCCGGAGAGCTGGACCCTGAGAACATCAACGCCCTGCTCATCGGCAATCGGTTGCAGCAATGACCGAATCAGATCTTCCATTGCGCTCACCCGACTCCTTTACCAGATCCTCAAAAAACAAAAAAAGCGAGCCGCAGCTCACTTTTTCAAGCGTTGCGAATCATAGTCGCCGATTTGCCGGG
>CAZDLB010000026.1:9947-18564 GCA_964505995.1 uncultured Zetaproteobacteria bacterium | reverse complement strand
CCCCTTCAGGCTTGCCTTGAGGCGGCTTGACGCAACAATGGCGGGCATGTTCCGGCTCTTCCCTGTTCTGTTCCTGCTCGTCTCATGCAGCAACAGTGCCGATATGCATGAGACCCGCTTCATCATGGGCACGCTGGTGGAGTTCACCGTCGCCGATGCCGATCCCGAACTGGCCGAGAACGCAATCCGGCAGGCGGCCGAAGAGATGCAACGCATCGACGATATGTTCACGATCTATCGCGAACGGGACAACAGCGTCAAGCGCTTCAATCGGAGCCGGCCGGGCACAAGCGTCAGGCTGGACGATGAGGTGGCACGCATCCTGAGCCTCGCGCTTGCAATCCAGCAGGAGTCGAACGGCGCCTTCAACCCCGCTCTGGGAAGGCTGAACCGGCTCTGGGGTTTCTCAAACGAGCCGCCGCCGGATCATCCGCCCGCTGAAGATGCGATCGCAGCCTCGATCCCGCCTTCCGGCTGCATCCGCAAGACGGATGATGGATGGCAGCGAAGCAGTGCCCGATGCGAACTCGATTTCGGTGCCATCGCCAAGGGCTATGCGATCGATCGCGGCATCGCAGTCCTGCGGCGGGCCGGCATCCAACATGCGATCATCAATGCCGGTGGCGATATCCGCGTGATCGGCAGTCATCACGGCAAGCCCTGGCGCATCGGCCTGCGCCATCCGCGAAGCGCCGGGGATGTGCTCGGAACCATCGAGGTTAAGGGGGATGTCAGCATCGTCACCTCGGGCGATTACGAACGCTTCTATATCGACAGGGGCCAGCGCTACCATCATATTCTGGATCCGGATAGCGGCCATCCGGCAGCGCTCAGCCAGAGCGCAACGGTCATCGCGGAGACGGCCACGCTGGCCGATGCCTGGAGCACGGCCATCTTCGTGCTGGGCCCGCCGGGACTGAAGCTGCTCGAACGCCGGCAGATGCCGGCCCTGGTCGTGGACCGCAGAGGCCGGCTGCATGTCAACGGGCCGATGCGGGCCATCTTTCAGCCCGCATCCTGAATCCGTTTTCCGGGGCTTGCAGGCGGGGCGCCGGCCTCCTATGCTAGGCATACAGCTGATGCAAACCCCCAGGGAGGGATGGAATGGACGTATCCGAACTGCTGGCCTTTACCGTGAAAAACAATGCCTCGGATCTGCATGTCTCGTCCGGCGAGCCGCCGATGATCCGCATCCACGGTGACATGACCCGCATCAAGATGCCGCCGCTTGAGCCTCGCGAGGTGCAGGCGATGATCTACGACATCATGAACGACACCCAGCGCAAGCTCTTCGAGGAACATCTGGAGCTGGATTTCTCCTTTGCGCTGGGTGATATCGCCCGCTTCCGCGTCAATGCCTTCTGGCAGAACCGCGGCATGAGCGCGGCCTTCCGCGTGATCCCGAACGAGGTCTTCACGCTGGAGCAACTGAAATCCCCGGAGATCTTCAGCGACATCGCGATGACGCCGCGCGGCATCTGTCTGGTCACCGGACCGACCGGTTCGGGCAAGTCCACGACGCTGGCCGCGATGGTCGACTATCGCAATGAGTCCGAACGCGGCCATATCCTGACGATCGAGGACCCGATCGAGTTCGTGCATCGCTCCAAGAGCTGCCTGGTATCGCAGCGCGAGCTCGGGCCCCACACCCATTCCTTCGCCAACGCGCTGCGCAGTGCGATGCGCGAGGATCCGGACGTGATTCTCGTCGGCGAGCTGCGCGATCTGGAAACGATACGCCTGGCGCTGACGGCCGCCGAAACCGGTCACATGGTCTTCGGCACGCTGCACACCTCGTCGGCGCCAAAGACGATCGACCGTATCATCGACGTATTCCCTGCGGCCGAGAAGGACATGGTGCGTTCGATGCTGTCCGAATCGCTGCGCGCGGTGATCTCGCAGACGCTGATCAAGACCGCAGACGGCACGGGGCGCGTGGCCGCCTACGAGATCATGATCGGCACGCCGGCCATCCGCAACCTGATCCGCGAAAACAAGGTGCCGCAGATGGTCTCGGTGATGCAGACCTCCCAGCGCGAAGGCATGCAGACGCTGGATTCGCACCTGCAACAGCTGGTCAAGTCCAGGAAGATCACGCAGCAGGCGGCGCTTGAGAAGGCCAACAACAAGAAGCTGTTCGGCGGCGGCGCGGTCTGAGATGAAAGCATGGATTTAGGAGGACTCGGCTGATGAGCGCAAACGAACCCCAGAAGCTGTCCATCAAGCAACTGCTGATGGTCATGGTCAAGAAGGACGCGTCGGATCTCTATATCACCGCCGGCATGCCGCCCGCCTACCGCATCAATGGTGTCGTCTATCCGGTCAAGCAGCCGCCGCTCAATGCCGTGCAGTGCGAACAACTGGCCAATTCGACGATGAGCGAAAAGCAGCGCGCGACCTTCTCGGCCGAGTACGAGATGAACCTGGCGCTCGCCTATCCGGATCTCGGCCGCTTCCGCGTCAACATCTTCCGCCAGCGGGGCAACATCGGCATGGTCATCCGCCAGATCAAGACCACGGTGCCGACGATCGACGAGCTCGGGCTGCCCGAAGTCTTCAAGGATATCGCAATGACCAAGCGCGGGCTGGTCATCATGGTCGGTGCGACCGGCTGCGGCAAATCCACGTCGCTGGCCGCGATGATCGACTGGCGCAACACCAATCAGGCCGGCCATATCATCACGATCGAGGATCCGATCGAATTCGTGCACGAACACAAGAAATGCGTCATCACTCAGCGCGAGGTGGGCACCGACACGCACGAGTATCAGGCGGCGCTGAAGAATACGCTGCGCCAGGCCCCCGATGTGATCCTGATCGGCGAGATCCGCGATCGGGAAACGATGGAGCATGCGCTGGAATTCGCCGAAACCGGCCATCTGTGCATGGCCACGCTGCATGCGAACAATGCCAACCAGGCGCTCGAACGCGTCATGAACTTCTTCCCCGAGGAGTCGCATCCCCAGGTCAGCCTGAATCTGGCGCTGAATCTGAAGGGCATCCTCTCCCAGCGCCTGCTGAAGACGCCGGACGGCAAGCGCATTCCGGCGATCGAGATCCTGATCAACACCCCGCGCATCTCGGACCTGATCACCAAGTGGGACATCACCGAGATCAAGGAGGCCATGGCCGCCGGCAAGAACTACGGCATGCAGACCTTCGACCAGCATCTGCTGCAGCTGTGGAAGGAGGGCAAGGTCTCCGAGGATGAGGCGCTGCGCCATGCCGATGCGGTCAACGATCTGCGGCTGCAGATCAAGATGGCCAAGCTCGAGGGCAGCGACAGCGGCAGCGGCATCGACCGGCTCAGTGGTGCGGGTGACGGAGGAGGTCTGAGCATCTGATGGCGGACTGGCATTTCATCGACGACCTGCTGCTGGCAGCGAACAAGCACAAGGCCTCGGACCTCCTGGTCCGGACGGGCGACCGGGTGCGCATGCGCATCGATGGCCGCATCGTCACGGTCTCGCCGGACAAGGTGCCGGAGGTCACCCGCGAGCAATGCATCGAGATGATTCAGCACATGAGCCGGGACGTGCCCAATGCGCCGGACATCGAAAGCATCCACAACTTCGATTTCCACTATTCGCTGGAAAATGTCGCGCACTTCCGCGTGCATGTGCTGCGCACGAACAACAATTTCGGCATCGTTGCGCGCCTGATTCCGCAGAAGATTCCGGGCTTTGACGAGCTGCATCTGCCGCCGGTGATCCGCGAGATCGCGAACTACCGCAACGGCCTGGTCATCATGGCCGGCGCCACCGGTTCGGGCAAGTCCACGACGCTGGCGGCGATGCTCGATCATGTGATCCGTCAGCGGCCGGTCCATGCCGTGACCCTCGAAGACCCGATCGAATACCGCTACAGCACGCACCACAAGGGCACGGTCTCACAGCGCGAACTCGGACGCGATGTGCTCTCCTATGCCCAGGGGCTGAACGACGCGCTGCGCGAGGCGCCGGACATCATCGTCGCCGGTGAGGCCCGCGATCGCGAGGTCATTCAGCTGGCCCTGCAGGCCGGTGAGACCGGGCATCTGGTCATGGCCACCGTGCATGCAACGACGGCCATCGGCACGATGCAGCGCGTGATGACCGCCTTTGGCCTGGACGAGCAGGACGCGATTCGCGAACGCCTGGCCGAGAACCTGCGCGCGATTATCGTGCAGAAGCTGCTGCCGGCTAAATCCGGCAAGGGACGCATCGTGGCGCTGGAAATCATGATCAAGAACTCCGTGATCAAGCATTTCATCCTGGATCCCGACCGCTGGCGCGAGATTCCGCGCGCGATGGAAGAGGGCCGGACGCTCTACGGCTCCCAGACCTTCGATCAGCACCTGCAGCAGCTGGTGGAACAGGATCTCGTCGAATACGAGGAGGCCCTGGCCAACTCCGTATTCCCGGAGGATTTCGCGATGCGCATGGGCCGGGAATAGTTCAGGACGCCGGATTCTCCTTCGCGGACAGCCCCTGTTCCCTTCCAAGCCTGCGAATGGCCCGGGCGATCGCCTCGGAACACAGGCGGATGCCTTCCTTGCCATGCACGCCTTCGGGCAGCTCGATCGGATCACCGACGACGACCCTGGCCCGGCTTCGCCGGATGAACGGGCGCCAGACATGGACATGGTCGAAGGGCCAGACGCCGGAGACACGGAATGGAATGATCGGCGCCCCGGTTTCCATCGCGATCACGGCCGCGCCGGGAAGGATGCGGTGCAGCGGAATCGGCGGATTGGCCGCTCCTTCGGGAAACAGGCACAGCGCGTTGCCCTCACGCACAACGCGGATCGCCTCGCTCAGGGCATGCCGGTTGGCACCGCCGGGATTCACCGGGATGGCGCCGGCGGCTCTGAACAGCCAGCGGGCATACCACATGCTCTGGTGATATTCGCGCGCCATCAGAAAGCACAATGGCCGGTTCACGGCCGCCTGGATCAGGTTCGGATCCAGGCCGCAGATGTGATTGCCGACCAGGATCAGAGGCCCGTCGGGCAGCCGGTACTGCTGCTTCGGCAGCCGGTGCCAGTAATGGCAGAACCAGCGGTTGAGCATGCGAAGGAAGGCATTGGGGCCGCGAGTGCCGCTCATCGCCATCGGTTTCCAGTCCTCAGGAACATGCGGCCAGCTTGCGCCATTGTGCGGGAGAATTCAATGAGCGCTCAGCGGCTTGCAACCACCGTGCCCCCGGCCACGAGTTCCTCGCCGCGATACAGCGCCGCCACCTGCCCGGGCGCCGTCGGTTTCTGCGGCTGCTCAAAGATCAGGCGACAGCTGCCTTCGCCCTGAAGGCTGATCCGGCATTCGGCCGGATGCATGCGGTAGCGCAGCCTGGCCGTAAGCTGCTCATCCTCGGCGATGGGCTGCAGCAGGCTCAGATCGCCGACATCGACCTCGCGGATCATCGCCTCTTCCGGATGGGCCACGATCACGCGGGCTGCGGAACCATCCAGTCCGACCACATGCCAGGGCCCCCCCGCCAGCCCAAGCCCTCTGCGCTGTCCGAGCGTGTAATGCGCCACCCCCGGATGCCGGCCAAGAACCTTCCCCCGACGATCGACGATATCCCCCGGCCGGAAGCCGGCGCTGGAGCCTTCCCGCTTCAGGAAGGCCACGCGATCCCCGGCCGGAATGAAACAGATGTCCTGACTTTCATGCTTCTCCGCCGTTGGCAGCTGGTAACGCCTGGCCAGTTCGCGCGTCTGCGACTTGTGCAGCCCGCCGACCGGAAACAGGATGCGTTCGATCTGACGCCGACGCGTGGTCGCAAGAAAATAGCTCTGATCCTTGGATGCATCCTCCCCCCTGAGGATGTGGACTCCCGTCGCATCCTCGATGCGGCGGACATAATGACCGGTCGCCACGAAGCGCGCCTCCAGCCTGTCGGCCGCTTCCAGCAGCGCGCCGAACTTGACGAATCGGTTGCAGCGTTCGCAGGGATTGGGGGTGCGGCCGCTTTCGTAATCGCGCACGAAGGGATCGATGACATCGCGGCGAAACTGATCCCGCATGTCCATCGCATAGAACGGAATCCCGAGATGATCGGCCACCCGCCGCGCATCGTACGAATCCTCGAGCGCGCAGCAGGAGCCGTGACGGGCGGACTGCTCGCGCGAATAGTCCCAGACATGCAGAAACACGCCGATGACATCGGCGCCGGCATCGCGCAGCAGGGCCGCCATGACCGACGAATCCACCCCGCCACTCATCGCGGCGATGACCCGCACGCCACGCAAGCCGCTCAGCGCCGCAAGCGCTGTCTGATCGATGCCATCGTTCTTCATGCGGCCCATGCTAGGGGATGAGCGCGCTTCTTCCCAACACCACGGCGCCTGCCAGGCCGGAATCATCGGGCTTCGGGTGCGAAGCGGGCATCGGCAAGCCCCAGAAGATCACCGTCCGGGCGCGGTTCAAAGCCGCTGAGCCTTGGACCGCTGACGGCAACCACCGGCTCGAACCACAACGGGATATAGACCATGTCCCGCTGCATGCGGCGCTGGATCTTCGCATACAGCGATCGGCGCAGCCGGGTATCCTCGCTGGCTGCGGCCTGATCCAGCCAGCGGTCCATGTCGGCATCGGCATAGCGTCCGCGATTGGCCCCCTTCGGCGGCCACATCGAGGAATGCAGCACCCAGCGATAGATGTCCGGATCGGTGATGCCGACCCAGGAGAGCGAATAGACCTGAAAGTCGCCCCGCCTGATGCGGGCGTAGAAGCCGCCCCACTCCATGCTCTGAACCTCGACCCGGATGCCGATCCGCCCCCACATCGAGGCGATCGCCGTGGCCAGCCGCAGCCGCGTCGGATCGGTGCTCGTCCGGTAGCTCAGGCGCAGACGGATGCCATCCTTATCCGGCAAAAACCCGGCCGCATCGAGCAGGCGCACCGCCTGAGCCGGGTCGTATGGCGTGCCCGGCAGGTCGGTCGCGGCCCAGTGGCCCGGTGTCAGGATCGTTTCCGCCAGTACCGGAAGATCGGCGAACAGCGCCCGCTTGAGCCGGACCCGGTCCAGCGCCAGGGCCAGGGCCCGTCTGACCCGAAGATCGGAAAGCGCCGGATCCTGAAGATTCAGGCCGATATAGCTGAACGTCGTCGAGGGAATCGTCTGCAGTTTCAGTTGCTTCTGCCGATGCAGATATCCCAGAAGGTGTGGCGGCAGGTCATTCTGGATGAAGTCCAGCTCCCCTCGCGAGATCTTCAGGATACGCGTCACCGGATCCTTGACCGTCTCAAAGCGCAGCCGAGCGGCCCGTCCGGGCGGCGCCGGTTCCACGCGCACAAGCTCGACCCTGCCATCTCGCCACGCGCTCAGGCGGAATGCGCCGCAACCGGTGATGCGATGCGCCCGCTGCGGTCCACGCGCCTGATCCTTCGGCAGAATACCGATGGTCAGCCGCGTCAGCAGCGATGCATCCGGCGATTTCAGCCGAATCTCCAGCGTATGTTCATCAACGGCCCGGACCTCCCGGACCGCGGAAAACCCGCCCCGCAATGGGCTGGCCATCGCCGGATCAAGGATCGCGTTGAGGGTAGCGGCCGCATCCATCGCCGTGACATTGCGGCCATCGTGAAAGCGGATGCCATCGCGAAGATGCAGCCGCCAGAGCAAAGGATCCGGATGGCTCCATGACTCGGCCAGGTCCGGTTGCGGACGGAAATGCCGGTCCATGCGAATCAGGCCGCGATGCAGGAAACGCTGGATGCGCATCGAGGCCGCATCGGTGGCATAGCGCGGATCCGCGGACATCGGCATCTGCGCCAGACCCACGCGCAGTACGGCTTCAGCGGATGCCTGACGATCCTGCGGACACCCGGCCAGCCCCAGTGCAAGCAGGCAGGCAACAGCCAGGCCCATCCTGCGCCAGCTCATGACGGCTCCCACAGGCTCACGGCCTCGACATGCCCGGCATAGGAAAACAGGTCCAGAGCCCGCAGCCCGCGAAGCCGGTATCCCTGCTCGGCCAGCAATCCGGCGTCACGTGCCCCGGCCGCAACATCGCAGGAAACCATGATCAGCCGTTGCGGCAACAGCTGTCCCATCCGGCGACAGATGCGCTTGGCCCCACGACGGGGGGGATCGAGCAGCATCAGATCGCAGCCGACAAAGGGCTCGGCATCGAAGGGCTCGAAAAGATTGACGGCCTCAAAGCGAGCGTCGATGCCCAGCCGGGAGGCGTTGCGGCGCGCCATGCGGACACTGGCGTCGGAAAGCTCGGCACCGGTCACATGGGCACCGCAGGCTGCGGCGAGCGGCAGACTCAGATTCCCCGCGCCGCAGAAGAGATCGACGATGCGCCGGGGGGATCCGCCCCACTGCCGGATCTGATGACACAGCTGCCGGTTGCCCTCGAACTGCCCCTGCACGAAACCGTCGGGGCCGATTGCGATCTCGACATCCCCTTCCGCAAGCGGCAGCCGATCATGCAGCGGCTTCACCGGCCGGCTCAGCGGAATCATGCGCTCGCGAGACCGCCACCAGGGATTGACCCATTTGCCCTCGATCTCCCGCGGCAGCGTCAGCCCAGGCTCCGACTCCGAAATCAGAACGACATGCATGCCATCGCTCAGTTCCGTGGCCTGCACCTGACGGATGCCGGCAAGCGGCTGATCTCGCAGAA
>CAZDLB010000026.1:0-9847 GCA_964505995.1 uncultured Zetaproteobacteria bacterium | reverse complement strand
GCCAACGAGCTTGCCGGGCGATGGGGTTGGATTCAACCTAGGGAAGCAGATCGATGGGGCCGACCCGGATCGGTTCGGATGAACGGAAACGCAGCCTTGCGCCTTGGATCTTCCCGATCGAAGGCGGAACCTTCAGCCGCACGGCCACATCCACGTCGTCATCCTGACGCTCGAACAGATCGAACCATTTGCCCTGCTCATTCTGCACGGCCAGCTTGACATAGCCCCCCTTGAAGCTGAGGCGGCCGACGCTGGCCTTGTGAATCACGACCGAGGATACCCGGACCGGCTGATCCAGATACAGCCGCAGCTGTCCCTTCTTGTAGGTGTGCAGGGTTTCCTTCCAGCGATAATCCTTGAGATCCGGAAAGAACAGGCGGCTTCCGCCACGGAATTCATGCACATCCTTCTGCGTGGCGCGCGAGCCATCGCTGCGCACCAGCCGATGCTTCACGCGATAGGTCACCGGCCGGATGCGTGGACGGCTGACCTTCTTGCTGCTCTGAGGCTTCTTTTCCGCCCTGGACGCCGTCTTCTTCGATGGGCCGGCCGCGGGCTTCCTGACGGATGGACGGCTCGCGGTGGCCGGCTGTTCCGGCTTCTTCACCGCCGGCTCTTCGGCTGCCGGCTTCACTTCCGGAGCCGCCGCAGGCGCCTCGGTCTTGACCGGTGCGGACGGAGGAGCGGACGTCTGCGCGACGCCGGGGCTTTCCTGACTCTGTTTCTCGGCCACATGGATCACGCTCGTCAGCACCCAGCCCAGTGCGCCAAGCACGAGCAGCAGGCCCGCCCAGATCAGGGGGGCATGCCAGCGACTGCGTCGGTCGGCCGAGCCACCCGCGGGCTTTCTTTCCTTCGGCTGCCGAGGTCGCATGCCGAGCATGCGGCGAATGCGGGCGAACAGCGCAGCAAGCAGACCGCGGGCGATCTCGATATTGCTCTGCGATTCCGATGGCGGTGGCACGTTGATCGGCCGGCCGGCCGTGGCATTGGCCTCCTGCGTGCCGATCTGCAGCAGGATCTGGCGTACGGCGTCACAATTGGCAGGCCGGTCGGCGGCATTCTTGGCCAGCAGATCCAGAATCAGGTCCGAAAGCGCCTTGGGCATGGAGGGATTCAGGGAAATCGGCGGCACCGGATCCTGGCGAATCTGCTTCTCCATGATCTCGAATTCCCCGGCCCCGTTGCCGGAGGCATCGAACGGCAGCTTGCCGGTGCACATCTGGTAGAGAAGAATGCCAAAGGAATACAGGTCGGTGCGCGCATCCACCGGCTGATTCAGGATCTGCTCGGGCGCCATGTAGCGGAAGGAGCCAACCGTCGCGCCGCTCTGCGTCAGATCATCCTCCCCGCGCGACGGCTTGGCCAGACCAAAAT
Source organism: uncultured Zetaproteobacteria bacterium (assembly GCA_964505995.1). Taxonomy (GTDB): domain Bacteria; phylum Pseudomonadota; class Zetaproteobacteria; order Mariprofundales; family Mariprofundaceae; genus JAJRVH01. Next base: position 8,470 of record CAZDLB010000026.1, on the reverse strand, counting down.
CCATCAGCTTGATCGAGCCGTCCTCGGAAAGCAGCACGTTGGCCGGCTTCAGGTCGCGGTGCACCATGCCAAGCTTGTGCGCCGCCTCCAGGCCGCCGAGGATGGCCTCGGAGATACGCAGGATGTCCACCAGCGTGATATGGGGATGCTCCCTCAGATACTGGCGCAGATTGATGCCGTGCACCATCTCCATGACCAGAGCCATGTGCTCCCCGTCCTCATACAGCGACAGCAGCGTGACGACATTGGGATGGATGATCTTGGCATGCATCCGCGCCTCGCGGCGGAAGCGCTCCTTGAGGTTCTCATGCTGCAACAGATGCGGATGCAGCACCTTGACGGCGACCTCGCGTCCGAGCTTCTCGTCATGCGCGCGATACACGACGCCCATGCCGCCCTCGCCGAGCTTCGAGAGCAGGCGATAATGCCCGAGCGTGGTTTCAGATTCGTCCCTGGTGACGGCGGCGCCGCAATGCTTGCACAGTCCGTTCTCGACCGGGCCATCCACCCCACATGAAGAACATTTCATAGTGTGATTGTTGACCGACGCTGCTGAATGTCAAGTGATTCGGAGCACGATTCAGGCGCGGTTCCCAAGCCCGAGATCGGCCATGCGATTCAGCGTGGAAAGCACCGCCGGGCAGCCCAGTGCCTCGCCGCTGGCCTGGACCAGCAGGCGGAAGTGCTCCCCCATGCCGGTGGGCATCAGCATGCGCCTGGCCTGGGCCATTTCGGTCATGGCTGCGGCATCCATCGAGCGGGCCAGGTGTGCAACATGCGCCTGAACCGATGGCGACTGCCCCAGCCATGCCCCCTGCGGCATCCAGACCAGGGGCGTCAGGCCGTATCGCAGGCCGGCCCGGACCAGAGCGGTGAAATCCACATGGGCCGTCAGATCCTGCTCTCCGGGATGGGCCAGCACATCCTCGTGCGCCCGATGCCGATGGTGCGCCAGCAACGTACCCCGCTCGCGGCCGGGGCGGTAATACTCCCGCTGCGAAAAGCCGTAATCCACCGTCAGCACATAGCCGCGCAACACGATGCGCGCCAGATCCCTCTGCCACGCATCCAGGCCGGGGTTCCACTCGCTGACATAGCCATCGGGCCACTGGGCCACGATCCCGGCATCGATCGACGGCGGATCTTCGATCGCATCCCCGGCCTCAAGCCAGACCAGGCCATCCTCATCGCCGACCCCGAGCTCATGAAAGACGCCATCCCGGTAACAGAAGACCCGGACCGGAAAGGCATCGGGCAACTCATTGCTGATGCATACGACGTTTTCCATCGGCGCCAGCGAGGCCAGATCCTTCGCATGTTCGATCTCGAGACCGGCCTTGGCAAAACACTGCGACTGAATTCCGCGAAGGCGGCGGCTGCGTTCGACCTCGATCACGCGGGAAGGCAGCGGAAGCCGGTCGTCCTGCAATTGCCGCATCAGGCCTGCGAGCAGCCGGCCTGAACCGCCCCCCTGTTCGATCAGCACCCAGTCCGATGGCCTGCCAAGCCCCTCCCAGGCCGAGCGGACGAGATCCGCAAACCCCAGGCGCAACCACGGTCCGAGATCGGCACCGGTGACGAAATCGCCTTGCTCGCCAAAGACGGGCTGGCTTTCGTAATAGCCCAGTCCGGGCTCGTAAAGCGCGGCCTGCATGAAGGCATCGAAGCGAAGAAATCCGCCATGGTCGGCAATGCGCCGGCGAAGGATCGAAAGCAGGGAATCGGAATCGGACATGGTTGACGCTGCTACTCTCCCTGACTAACGTACCGGAATCAATTCAACACGAGGATACCCATGGCATCTGATCTTATTATTCATGTTAGTGACGACAGTTTTGACGCCGATGTGCTGAAGGCCTCCGGACCCGTTGTGGTTGATTTCTGGGCTCCGTGGTGCGGCCCCTGCAAACAGATCGCGCCGATTCTGGATGAAGTCGCCGCCGAGATGCAAGGCAAGGTGACCATCGCCAAGATCAACATCGACGACAATCCGAACACGCCCGGCAAGTACGGCGTGCGCGGCATTCCGACACTGATGCTGTTCCGCGACGGCAACGTCCAGGGCACGAAGGTCGGCGCCATCAGCAAGGCCAAGCTTGTCGAGTTCATCGAAGAGCACCTGAACTGACTGGCCAAACCCTCCATTGATCGGCAGGGCCATGGCCCTGCCTTTCTTTTGTCCGATGACCATGCCACTGCATATCGTTCTGTATCAGCCCGAGATCCCGCCGAATACCGGCAACATCGCCCGGCTTTGCGCCTGCACCGGCTGTGCATTGCACCTGATCCATCCGCTGGGTTTTGAAATCAGCGACCGGCAGCTGAAACGGGCCGGACTCGATTACTGGAAACATGTCGAGATCCATGAACACCCCGACTGGGCGCATGTCCGGGCCCATCTTGGGGGCCGGCGACGCTGGTACGGATTCTCAGCGAAGGCCAGACAGAAGCACTGGGATGCCCGCTTCGAGGCCGGCGATGTGCTGGTTTTCGGCCCGGAAACGCGCGGCCTGCCCGGCTTCATTCTGGATGAACTTCAGCCGCTTCGCATCCCGATGCGCCAGGATGCGCCGGTTCGCTCGCTGAATCTCTCCAGCGCCTGCGCCGTGGCCGTGTTCGAGGCGCTGCGCCAGCTGCAGAACGGCTGATTTTCGATATTTATCCACCGAGCCACCGGCAGCATGAAGAAACTTTAAGGATTAGCATCAAGGGTTCATCCAGTTTCTTATTATATCATTGCAATCCATTGTTTTTACACATATTTTCGTGATGCCTGTTTTTTAGGCACGAATCTGCGATGCGCCCCCCATCCTTGTGCGACGGGCCCTGGAAGGATTCTATCCACATTCTTATCCACAGCTTCTGTGGATAGCGGAACAAGCGCCTGATTTGCAACGACTTTGACCCAATCCAGGCTTTACGCGCGGCCCAAAGACGGGATACTTGAGCCCATGAGGTGGACATTATCCAACCAGCTGACCGTGGCCCGGGTCCTGCTCATCCCGCTGTTCATCGTCGCGTTCTATCTGCCGGGCACGACCGGTCATCTGCTGGCCGCGGCCGTATTTGCGATCGCGTCCTTCACCGACTGGCTGGATGGCTACCTCGCCCGTTCCCGAAATGAAGTGACCGCCTTCGGCCGCTTTCTCGATCCGGTGGCCGACAAGCTGCTGGTTGCCTCGGCACTGGTGCTGCTGGTCGCCGATGAACGCGCCCCGGCCGTGCTGGCCATCATCATCATCGGCCGGGAGATCACGATCGGCGCACTCAGGGAATGGCTGGCCGAGCGCTCCAGCATCGTCAAGGTGTCCTGGCTGGCCAAGTGGAAAACGGCGATACAGATGCTGGCCATTACCGGCCTGCTGCTTCACGAACGGCTGGTCGGCATCGACTTTCACGCCCTTGGCACGGTGCTGCTCTGGCTGGCCGCGATCCTGACCCTCTGGTCCGGTTACGAATACCTGCACAAGGCCTGGCCGGAGCTGATGCAGCCCAAGGAAAGCGCCGCGAACCAGGCGGCGGGCCGGGACGTTACAGACAGCGCCGGATAAGCCCGGCGATCTCCTCATCGGTCAACGCGACCGGATTGCCGCTCATGCTGCCCCCGCTGATGTTCCCGATCAGCCGGGGGATATCCCCCTCTCCGATACCGTATTCCGAAAGACCGGGAATCCCCATCTCGCTCGCCAGCCATCGCAGATGATCCACCAGCGCCACCAGAGCCCGGGCATCATCCATGCGGCGATCGCCACCTAAGATACGCCCGGCCTCGGCGTATTTCGCCAGGGACCGTGAATCCGGAGCCCGCGCCTTCAGCGCGCGGATATTCAGCGCGATGGCCTCGGCCAGCAGGGCTGCACAGGCCACGCCGTGTGGTATCGGGAAAAAGGCGCCCAGCGGCGATGCCAGCCCATGCACCGAACCCAGCCCCGCATTGGCCAGCGTCAGACCCGAGAGCGACGAGGCATAGAGCATGCATGTGCGCGCCTCGATGTCCTCGCCCTGATGATAGACCCTCGGCAGGGCCCTGGCGGCGGCCTCAAGGCCGCTGACGCACAGCGCATCGGTCATCGCATTGGCCTTGCACGAGGCGAAGGACTCCAGCAGCTGGGTCAGCGCATCCATGCCGCAGGCCGCGGTCACCTCGGGGGAGCAGGAGCGCGTCAGCTCCGGATCGAGCAGGATCGTATGTGCCACGAGCTTCTCATCGCGAAAGGACTTCTTGAATCCGTCCGCTCCGATCCTCGAAAGCACGGCATTCTTGCTCGTTTCCCCACCCGTGCCGGCCGTCGTCGGCACGGCCACGAATGGTGTGGCCGGCCCCGCATAGGCCTTGCCCTTTCCAACCCCTTCCAGATACAGCATCACCGAATCGCCGCTCGGCAGCAGCCCTGCGATCGCCTTGGCCGCATCCACCGCGCTGCCACCGCCGACCGCCAGAACCACATCCGGTCGCCAGTCCCGATGATGGCGCACGGCCTCATCGACCAGTTCCGGCGAAGGCTCGCCGGCCACGCGCAGGCGGCGCAGCTCAAATGCCGAGGCAAGGGCATCAAAGAGACTGGTGGCCTCGGGCAAACGGTCGATGGAGCCGGAGCCGGTCACCAGAAGCACCCTGCGGCCAAAGCCCGCCAGAATCTCGGGAAGGCGTTCGCGACAGCCGCAGCCAAAATGGATATGGGGAGTGGAAGCAAAGAAAAACGGCTCTATCATGCAGGCGAGCTTAGCAAGGCAGGCGGCAAAAACCATCCCTGACGGAGGCATCATGAACCGCGTTGAAGTCAGTCTCGAGTTCTTTTTCAAGGGCCAGCATCATGCGCTGAGCGCGATCATCGATCTGGATCAGTGCCTGCGCCATGAAGAACCCATGGTGGCCATCTACGACGCCCTGGCCAGCGAAAACGGCATCAGCCGGCACAGCTACGAATACGATGTTCTGGTCATGGAGCCGATCCGCTTCGGCCAGGCCACGGGACGGGTCGCCGATTACATTTGCGACGGCGCACTGGATCTGGAGGCATTCTATCCGGTCTGGCTGGAGGAGCAGTCCCTGAAGGTGCTGCAGCCGATTGCCGCCAGACACCTCGGCATCGAGGACCTCGATGAACATCCGCGGCTGAAAGCGGCCCTGCTGGAGGCCTATCGCGCCAGCGCTCCGTCAGACCCGGTGAGATCGTAGCAGGCTGGATGCCGAGACGCATCAAAGGCCGCTGCAACGAGGAAGCCGGCCATTCTGTTGTCCCTGCCGCATGGTGATGTTGATCTCGCAAGGCATGCGCAAGGGCCAGCGCTGCGAGGCGAAAGCAAGGCCCGAATCCCTTCGGGCCGCCCCACCAGAACAAGCTTGAATTGGCCCTAGATGCTGAGCTGTCCGGCCCTGGCCTCGACGCCGTCCATGACGATGCCGCAATAGCTGTAGTTGATCCCTTCGCGCAGCACCACGCCGACATGGCACTGCACCTCATCGCCCTCGAACGCAAAGCGCAGCCGGTCGCCCACCTGGATCCCCGGCACCGGGATCAGCAGCTCCTTTGGAAAGTCGGGGTTCTGCAGAAAATGCATCGGGGTCGGAAACTGGACGATCTCCGACTGGACGATGGTGCCGCTCACCGGCCTCAGTCCTCGCCGGAGAAACTTGATGCCCATGTGCTGATTGCCAGGCTTGTCCTCCCGGAACCAGCGGACGAAGCCGACATTGACCCCCAGCCGCTGCTCGATCCAGCGAATCCCGACCAGCTGCCCGACCTCAAGCTCCAGCGGTTTCTCGAGCATGCTTTCGATATGCATGCCGGAATCGGAGGCATCACGCACCGACCAGGCCTCGCGCCGCTCCGCCGGATTGAGCATGTCAGCACCCAGGCAGATCCCCTGATCGGTAAAGCCGGCAAAGGCAGAGCGGATGTCCAGGTCGATAAGCACCCGCACCCCCTGGATGACCTCGCGCCGGTGCTTGCGCTGCACCGTCTGCAGGGCCCGGGGTATGAACACCGCGCCACCCATGACCTCCCGGAATCGCTGGGGGCTGATGATCTCGGCCCGCTCCTTCTCGGAGAGTCTGGCCGCGGCTCTGGCCAGCTTGATGTCATGCTTGATGGCCTCCAGGAAGCCGCCCAGCGGCATCAGAATCAGTTCGTTTTCCGCCTTGGACGGCAAGCGCGTAAGCTTGTAGGGACGACGGTGCGGTTCATGGATGGCCGTGACCAGATAGATATCCATCTGCTCCGGAAGGGGTGCCCCCTTGGGATAGTAGCGTGGCTGCACACGGCCGCTGAAGCGCTTCAGTTCATTGCGGATCAGGCGCTGCTCCTCCTCGGTGTGGCTGTACAGATCCATGCAGCGCAGCAGTTCATGCCGCACCACCGCCTGATGCAGCCGCTCGATATCCTGGATCGCCGCCGATCCCTCGTTCTGGGCCACGACCATCCCGAGCTTCATCAGATCCATTGTCTGCCGCATCGCGATCACATGCTGGACCCGGTGTGACTGCAGCACGTCGAAAAGCAGAATCTCAGCCAGCTCCAGTGTCTTGGCCGTCCAGCGGATCAGAATCGGCCAGTATTCCGGCCGCTTCATCGCCGTCTTCTGCAACAGCTGAATGCCGATCTTGTAGGCATTGAGCACCTGGGCGATCATCTCGACATCGAACAGCTCGGTGTAGCCTTCGAAGGACTCCAGCACCTTCAGCCGGAAGGACAGTGGAAACAGCGGATTGGCATTCAGGCGTCCGAGATAGCGCTTGATATCGCGTCGCAGCGTATCGCGAAGCCGGCTCGTCGGATGACGCGCATAGGCCTGCAACTGCTTCTGGATTTCCTCGAATGGCAGCGTGACGCTGTTCGTCAGCAGCTCCAGTCGCCCCAGCTCCATCTTCTGGGGCAGAAGCCGGATATCCTGTTCAAGTTCCAGCGAATCTGCCAAGCCTCACTCCCTAGCCATCCGGTTCCTTGCCTCGACCCGCCCGGACTGCATCCATTATAGCAGCATTTCCGCCCCGGAGATCAAATCAGCGCCGGAGTGACGCATAAAAGAAGCCATCGTGACCGCTACCGGGCAGAAGCCGGTGACTGCATTCCAGGCCGAGCTGTGGGCAATGCGCCAGCGCGGCATCGATCACCGCGTCGTTCTCCTGCCGATGGATCGAACAGACCGCATAGAGCAACTGCCCATGATGACCCAGAACGCGGGCGGCCTCGATCATCATCGCCAGCTGGGTTCGTGACAGCCGCTCGATATCCGCCGGCTGATGCAGAAACCTGGCGTCCGGATGCCGGCGCAGCACGCCGGAGGCCGAACACGGCGCATCGAGCAGGATGTGCCGGATGCTGCCGTCCTCAAAGGGAAGATGGCGGGCATCCGCGCGGATGAGCTCAACATTGCCAGCCCCCAGGCGCTCAAGATTCTGTAGCAGGCGCGGCAGGCGAGCGGCCTGCGACTCGATCGCCAGGATCCGCGCATCGGGGAAGCGTTTGGCCAGCAGCATGGTCTTGCCGCCGGGCGCGGCACAGAGATCCAGCACCGTCTCACCCGGCAACGGCGCATCCATCGCCAGCACCACGGCCTGAGCCGCCTGATCCATGACGATGAACTCGCCCTGCTCAAAACCGGGCAGCGAGCGCACGTCGTGGCCACGGGGAAGCAGCACGGCATGGGGCGACATCTCCCCTGCCTCCGCGTCGATCCCCCGGGCCTTCGCCCGTTCCATCCAGGCCTGGCGATCGCCGAATACGGCCAGGCAGAGCCGGGGAGGCTTGCGCAGTGTCTCGGCAATCGCCTGCACCTTTTCCTCTCCCAGCTCATCGCGCCAAAGGCGATACAGCCAGCGCGGCAGCTCGGCGCGCTGATAGGGCTTCAGCCGCTCCGGCGGCGGGCTTGCGGCCAGCTTGCGCAGTACCGCATTGACATAGGCCGCCGAGGACGGATCGAACGCTCGCACTGCCGCCACCGTTTCCGAAACGGCGGCATGGTCCGGGATGCGCATGTGCCGGATCTGACAGGCGCCGAGCAGCAGCCCAAGCCTGGCCCAGGTCGAGGGCTTGGCGCGACAGAAGCGGGAATAGTCGACCTCCAGCGAGAAGGCGCGCCGGAGCACGCCATAGACCAGTTGCTGCACCAGCCGCGCATCCCGGCCTTCAACCCCGGCCAGCGCGAACTCGGCCTTGCAGCCCTGATCCAGGATGCGGTGCAGCGCCTTGATGGCCACTTGTCTTGCAGAAGGCGCCATGGATGCGCGGAAACTCCGTCAGTCCGTGCCTTCGCAGCGCATGCCGGGCCTAAGATGCGCGCCGCGCAGAAAGGCATCCACGGGCATCGGCTTGCGGCCTTCCGGCTGCAGTTCGAGGATGCGATACAGCGTCTGATCCCCGCAGGCGATATCCAGCCCCTGATCCAGGGCCTCGATGCATCCCGGCTCCAGGGAACTGCGCTGCTCCAGCACCCGTCCTTTCAGCACCTTCAGCCAGCGGCCGTCCAG
>CAZDLB010000025.1:0-18715 GCA_964505995.1 uncultured Zetaproteobacteria bacterium | reverse complement strand
ACCCTTTCACTGGCCCCGGGCAATCGCTAGGCTGCGGCTTCGTTCGAACCTTGGAGGGGCTATGTCCATCAAGTCAGACAAGTGGATCCGCCGCATGGCGCTGGAGCACGGCATGATCGAGCCGTTCGTGGACGGCCAGATCAAGCGCTGTGAGAAGAAGGGGCACGGCATGGTTTCCTACGGCCTGTCCTCGTACGGCTACGATGTGCGCTGCGCCGACGAGTTCAAGATCTTCACGAACATCAACTCGGCCATCGTCGATCCGAAGAACTTCGATGCCGACAGCTTCGTCGATCTGAAGTCCGACGTCTGCATCATCCCGCCGAACTCGTTCGCGCTGGCACGCACGATCGAATACATGCGCATCCCGCGCAACGTGCTGACGATCTGCCTGGGCAAGTCCACCTATGCCCGCTGCGGCATCATCGTCAACGTCACGCCGCTGGAGCCGGAATGGGAAGGCCATGTGACGCTGGAATTCTCCAACACGACGCCGCTGCCGGCGAAGATCTATGCCGGCGAAGGCGTGGCGCAGTTCCTGTTCCTCGAATCCGACGAGGTCTGCGAGACCTCGTATGCGGACCGGGCCGGCAAGTATCAGGGCCAGACGGGCGTCACGGTCCCGAGGCTCTAGCATGCGCCTTTCCGACATCCTGAAGGCTTCCGAACGACCGCTGGTCTCCTGCGAGTTCTTCCCCCCCAAGACGGACAAGGGCGAGGCCAGGCTGTGGCAATGTCTGGAGGAGCTCAAGGCCATCGATCCGGCCTACATCTCGGTGACCTACGGCGCCGGCGGCTCGACCCGGGATCGCACCCGACGCATCGTCACGCGCATCAAGGATGAAACGGGACTCACGCCCGTCGCGCACCTGACCTGTGTCGGCTCAAGCAAGGAGGACCTGACCCGGCTGCTGAACGAATACGCCGCTGCCGGCATTGAGAACATCCTGGCGCTGCGCGGCGATGCGCCCGAGGGCATGGATCGCTTCGAGGCCGTCCAGGGCGGCTTTGCCCACGCCACGGATCTGATCGCCTTCCTGCGGGAGATGGGCGATTTCTCCATCGCCTGCGCCACCTATCCCGAAGGGCACCCGGAATCACCCAACGGCGTGGCCGACGACATCCGCTATCTGAAGATGAAGCAGGACAACGGCGCGGACTGCGCCATCACGCAGTATTTCTTCGACAACGCGGTCTTCTTCCGCTTTCGCGATGCCTGCCGCGACGCCGGCATCACGCTGCCGATCATCCCCGGCATCATGCCGATCACGAACTTCGACCAGATCGAGCGCTTCTCTGCGATGTGCGGCGCCAGCATACCGGACTGGCTGCATCAGAAGATGGATCCGATCCGGAACGACCCCGATGCCGTGGCCGCGGCCGGCATCGAACTGGCAGCAGAGCAGTGCCGCGAACTGCTGGAAAACGGCGTGCCGGGCCTGCATTTCTATACGCTGAACAAGTCGGCGGCGACGCTGGCCATCGTCGAGCGGATTCGGGACCTGCTCTAGCGCCGATGCTGCGCCACCTGCCGTCGCGCCAGCTGGCCCCGCTGACCCTGGCCGGGGCGCTGGTCGCCTTCCTTTATCCGCCGGCCTTTCTGATCTTCCGGGACTATTTCCTGTGGCTGTTCGCGGCCACGATGTTCGCGCTCGGCATCGTGCTGGATACCGGCGAAGCCATGCGGGCACTGCGTCGGCCGGGCAGCATCGCGCTCGGTGTCGCAACCCAGTATTCGGTCATGCCGCTTCTGGGGCTGGCCGCGGCGACTCTGGCAACCTGGCAGGGCGTGTCCCCGACGCTGGCCCTGGGCTTCATCATCGTCGGCTGCGCGCCGGGCGCGATGGCCAGCAATGTCATCACCTATCTCGCCGGCGGCGCGGTCGCCTTCTCGATTGCAATGACGATGGTCGCCACCGTGCTTTCGCCACTGCTGACGCCCTCGCTGGTCGAGATGCTGGGCAAGCAGTTCATGGACATCCCGTTCTGGCCGATGATGCAGACCATCCTGCTGACCGTGGCACTGCCGCTGGCACTGGGCATGGCGCTGCGTCCCAGGCTCGGACGTCATCGAGAAAGCGCCGAGGCCATCGCGCCCGACATCGCCGCGGTCGCCATCATCGTCATCTGCAGCTATGCCGTGGCCGCCAATCATGACCGCATCAGCGACACACCGCTGCTGGTCGCGCTGCTGGTCGTGCTGCTCAACGGCCTGGGCTATCTGCTCGGCTGGTGGGCAGGAAGCCTGTTCCGCTTTGAAACCGGCTATCGCATCACGCTGGCCATCGAGATCGGCATGCAGAATGCCGGCCTCGGCGTGGCGCTGGCACTGAAACATTTCTCGCCGGAAACCGCGCTGCCCGGCGCGCTGTTCGCGGTCTGGTGCATCCTGACCGCGGCCGGCATGACGCGCTGGCTGCATCGCAGAAGCACCTCGCTGCCCGCCGCCATCTGACTCGGCAGCGGCCGTTTTCCTTTATCCGCGTTCCTCGATGGGGATGTAATGCCGGCCGTGCTCGCCGACATAGATCTGTGACGGCCGGTAGATGCGCCCGTGTCCGAGCTGCTCCTTCCAGTGGGCCAGCCAGCCAACGACGCGCGCCACCGCAAAGATCGGTGTAAACAGATCCGTCGCGATCCCGAGCTTGCGATAGACGATGCCGGAATAGAAATCGACGTTCGGGCATACGCCCTTCTTGCCCAGGGTGCCGGCCGACAGCTCCTCGATATGCCTGGCAATCTCATAGGTCGGATCCCCGCCCATCTTCTCGGTCAGCTGCGTATACAGCTTCTGCAGCAGCGTGGCGCGTGGGTCCTTGGTCTTGTACACGCGATGTCCCAGCCCCGGAATCTTCTCCTTGTTGGCCAGCTTGCGGTTCAGGTAGTCCTCGGCCGCCTCGACCGACCCGATCTCGTCGAGCATGCGCAGCACATCCTCGTTGGCGCCACCGTGCAGCGGCCCGGACAGCGTGCCGATGGCCGCGCTGATCGAGGTATAGGGATCGGCATGCGTGGAGGCCGTCACCAGCGTCGAGAAGGTGCTCGCGTTCATCGTATGCTCGGCATGCACGATCAGCGCGACATCCATGATCCGCTCGGTCAGCGCATACGGCTCATCGCCGGTCAGCATGTAGTAGAAATTGGCCGCATGCGACAGGTCGTCACGCGGCGGAATCGGATCGTCGCCGTGGCGCATGCGCGCATGCGCGGCCACCAGCGTCGGCATCTTCGCAATGAGCTTGATGCAGACGTCGCGGACCGTGTCCTCGTCCAGCCCGCCATCCAGCGAGTGCGGCAGCGGATAGAACATGCCGAGGGCCGCCACGGTGGCCTGCAGCGAATCCATCGGATGGGCCGATTCCGGAAAGCACTTCATCATGTCGCGGATGCGGAACTTGATGCGGCGATGCCGCTTGAGCTCGGCCTCGAACTCCCTGAGTTCATCGGCCTTCGGAAGCTCTCCGTAAAGCAGCAGAAAGGCCGTTTCCTCGAACGAGGACTTCTCGGCCAGTTCCTCGATATCGATGCCGCGGTATTCCAGATGGCCGCGCTGACCATCGACATAGGAAACCGAGGATTCCGCCACCGGGATGCCGGCAAGACCCGGACTGTAACACTTGATATCCGATGCGCTGTTTTCCGCCATGTCCGCCACTCCTGTCGCCGCTTTTCCGGCCGTTTCCTGCGGGAAGTGCCCCCGCGACCGGGCCCGAGAGCTTAACGAAGTTGGCAAGCGACCGCAAAACCCGCCCGAGTGGAGCGCTTCAGCTGTCCATGTCGATGTAGCGATTGGCCGCCCACAGATTCTTCGCCTCCGGATGCAGCACCTGCCGCTCGGATGACATGCGGCTGAGCTTCAGAATCGCCTTGATCAGCCACGGACGCTGCTTCATGAAGGGTTCAAAGCGGTACCTGGGCATGCGCAGCAGCCTGGCCGGCGTGCCGGCCACAACGCGATAGGGTGAGACGAAGCCCCGCAGCAGTCCCCCGAGATGGAACACATCGCCCGGATGCATCGAGGCCAGCAGTTCCTCTTCCCCTTCGGGATTCGTCCGCAAAAGCAGCATGGTGCCGGACTGCACCATGAAGGCATTGGGATCCTCCACGCCCTGCTCGATCAGCACCTGCCCGGCCTGCATCGCCGTGTTCTCGAAACACATCGTCACCCGCCTGCGGTCCACATCATTGAACAGCTTGAACAGCTCGTGCTGGGAGAGCACGCGCAGCACCAGGCGATGACGGAACAGATGCTCGAGCATCGGCCGCAGCGCCTCATCCTGCTTCAGCAGCGATTCGATGCGTTCGTAGGGAAGCTCCAGCAGCGTCACATCGGTGGCGCAGCAGAGGCTGGCCGCGCGGCGCATGCCGGTGAAATAGGCCAGCTCTCCCAGCAGGCATGGACGCCTGCGGCTGCCGACAATCGTGCGCACGCTTTCACCCGGCACGAGAACATCCACCTCGCCCTCGACCAGCAGCCACATATGACCGGCCTGATCACCCTGGCTGCAGATCATCTCCCCAGGGGTAAAGCTGCGTTCGTAGGCATGAGCAAAAAGCCTGGAAACAAGCTTCGCCTCGCTCTCGTCCTGCATCGCATCGACGACGCGCGCGCGCATGTCCTGCTCGCTTTCGATCATCAGCTCGCGCAGGCGCACCATGGACTCCTCGACCAGCGCCGCATCCTCGTCGGGCAAGGCATTGTAATGCTCCATCAGCGACCTGTAGGCCTGCATTGCCTCGCTGTAGTCCCCGGTGCGTTCGCAGGAGTAGGCATAATGCAGCTGCACCTCGCGATCCCGACGCCAGACCGGGGATTCCCAGAGCTTCGCATACAGCCGGCGGGCGGTCTCGAAATCATTGGCGGCCGATGCCTCGCGCGCCTGACGGAAGATTTCGTTGTAGTCGACGGCCAAGCCTATGCCTCCTCCTCGCGTGAGAATGAAAGCCGGCGATCGGCGCTCCACAGATAATCGTCCGCGGGCCGCATGACCTGCAGATGCGCCGGCTTCCGACTGAACTGTAGTATAGCAGGCATGATCCACGGCCGCTTGAGCAGAAAGGGCTGAAAGTTCCGCCGGCTCAGATGCAGCACCTGCACCGGCGTGGCGCAGACGATGCGGTAGGGAGCGGCAAAGTCCTGCAGCAGACCGCCCAGGTGCACGATGTCGCCCGGCAGCACGCTCACGACAAGTTCGCCGGTTTCGGTCTCAAACTGCCCCTCAAGCCTCCCCTGGGAGGAATGCATGTAGAACAGGCAGCCGGACTGCAGCATGAAGCATCCGTCCGTATCGCTGCCGGCCTCGACCAGCACCTCCCCCGGTTCGCAGAACCGGATCTCGAAGGCATCCACGAGCTTGCGGCGATCGACATCATTGATGCGATTGAAGATCGCATGCTGCGACAGCACCGGCATCACCCAGCGGTCACGCATCAGCTCCTCAAGCCCCTCGGCAAAGGCCGGGTCGTCCGCCTCGCGCTGGTAGATCTCGGCGCTCGGCACCTCGACGAGGCCGCAATCCGTCTCGGCTACGACCGTGGCCAGACGTCGCTGACGCGTAAACACGCCGATCTCGCCGACCAGCATCAGCTCGCGATCGCTCGCATGCAGGAACTCCGGCTCATCGTATTCGGGAAGCTCGACACGCAACGTGCCGTACTGCAGCAGCCATAACGCATCCGGAGGCCCGCCGGCTTCGCAAAGGCGCTCGCCGGGATTGAGCTGACGCAGCCGTCCCATGCCACAGAGCACATCGGCAAGCCTGGAGAGGCTCATCGGCTCAACCGGCTCGTCTGATACGGCCTGCTTCTCCGGCTCGGGCCGGTTCAGTTCGGCCATCACCGGCCCCAGGGCCTCGGCGGCAGCGACCTCGCCCAGATCGCGATACAGCCGTTGCAGCTCCGCATAGGCCGTCAGCGCCGCCTTGCGATCGCCGGCCTGCGCCGCGCACCAGGCATATCGCATGCGCAGATCCAGGTTCATCGCCTCACCCGAATCGCTCAGGGCTTCGGCATACAGCTTCATGGCAGCCGCATAATCGCCACTGCCAGCCGCCTTGCGCGCCCGTTGCACCAGTGAGCCCGTCATCGCACCCCTCCGGAGCCCAGCGGATGACCGCGCTCGACCAGATCATGCAGGCGTGCCCGCGTGACATGGGTATAGATCTCGGTCGTCGTCACATGCGCATGCCCGAGAAGCATCTGCACGGCCCGGAGATCGGCGCCGTGATTCAGCAGATGCGTCGCAAAGGCATGACGCAGCGTATGCGGCGACGGGGCTGGAGAAATGCCGGCGGCGCGGGCATAGGCCTTGAGGCGAAGCCAGAAGTTCTGCCGGGTCATGGCCCGCCCTCCCCGTCCGGCAAAAACATAGGGACTGGCAGGTCGGGAGGGACGGATGCCCAGCCAGCGATCGAGCCAATGCCCGGCCTCCTCGCCATAGGGCACGAGCCGCTCCCGATTTCCCTTGCCGACGATCCGGACCAGCCCGGCCTGACGATCGATCTGCCCGAGCTGCAGGCTGACCAGCTCGCTGACGCGCATGCCGGTGGCATAGAGCAGCTCGATCATGCAGCGATCCCGAAGCCCGGTGGTCGTGGCCACATCCGGGGCTGCGAGCAGGGCCTCGACCTGTGTCTCGCTGATCAGCTTGGGAAGCGGACGCGACTTGCGCAGACGCGGCAGCTGCCGGGCAGGGTGATCCTCACGCCAGCCCTGATCCAGAAGATGGGAATACCAGGTGGACAGCGCGCTGCGTCTTCGCTGAATCGTGCTTTCCTTCAGCCCCCGTTGCCGCATCGCAGCCAGATAGGCCTTGATGTCACCGGCCCCGGCCTCGTTCAGGCGAATGCCACGCTCCTGCATCCAGCCCAGGGCATGCAGCAGATCGGCGCGATACGAGGCGGTGGTTCGCGGCGACCAGCCGCGCAGCATTGCCAGCCGGAGCAGCATTTCGCCCAGCTTTTCTTCCTCCCGGAGCCTTCCCTCGGTTGAAGTCATTGGCTGAGTATAGGGTATGCACCTGCAATGCCAAAGCCCGGATGCGGGCCGGCAAAAGAAAAAGCCCGCAATCGGAATTGCGGGCTTGATGGTTCGTTCGAACCGTGTATGGTACCGAGGACTGGAGTCGAACCAGCACTTCCTTACGGAAACTAGCACCTGAAGCTAGCGCGTCTACCAATTCCGCCACCTCGGCATACCCCTGCGGCATCGCCGCGGGAGGCGCGCAATCATAAGATGGAGCACACACGTGTCAAGACAGAAGAAAGCCGCTTCCTCAAATCGGACCGGAAGGGCGTCCGATCAACGAAGAAGGGACAGGGTCCATGAGCCCGGAAAAGCCGCCAGGCGCAAGCCGCCACGCCGTCAGAAGAACAAGGAGGCGAATACCCGTGCGGCCCGATCGGGCAAGGGGCGCGGACAGAGCGTCCGCGGGAACCCCCGCTTCATCGGCATCGTCTCGGCGCATCCGGACGGCTTCGGCTTCGTCGATGTCGAAGGGCGCGAAAAGGGCATTTTCCTGCCCCAGGAGCAGATGCGGGGGCTGATGCACGGCGACCGGGTCGAGGTGAAGCTCACCCGACAGCGCGGCCGCGAGTCCGGCGAACTGGTCCGCATCATCGAGCATGCCCCGAACATCATCGTCGGTGAGGTGCGCCTGGACGGCGATCTCGTCTATGTGCAGCCGCGCTCGAAGCGCATGCCGCAGACGATTCTGCTCAGCCCCCGCGATGCCCGCGGCTGCAGGCCCGGCGAGTGGGTCAGGGTCGAGATCAAGCGGGGCAGCCGGCCGCTGCGCGGGCGCGTGATCGAGAAACTCGGCGACAAACTCACGCCCGCCGATCTGATCGAACTGGTCATCAGCGAACTGCAGCTACCGACGGAGTTTCCTCCCCTGGCGCTGGCCGAAGCCGACCGGCTTCCCGATGAAGTCGCTCCGGAGGACATGCGCGGACGCAGGGATCTGCGGAATCTTCCCTTTGTCACCATTGATGGCGCCGATGCCCGCGATTTCGACGACGCGATCTGCATACTGCCGCGCGGCGAAGGCTTCGAGGCCTGGGTGGCGATTGCCGATGTCGCCCACTATGTGCGCCCGAACTCGGCCCTGGACAAGGAAGCGCTGGAGCGGTCGAACTCCTTCTACTTCCCCGACCGGGTGATCCCGATGCTGCCGGAAAAGCTTTCCAATGGCCTGTGCTCACTGAACCCGGATGTCCCCCGCCTGGCCATGGCCGTGCGCATGCGCTTCGATGCCAGCGGCAAGCGACGCGCGATCCAGCCGTTTGAAGCGGTCATCCACTCGCATGCGCGCCTGACCTACGATCAGGCCTCGCGCTGGCTGGATCAGCGGGATGCAGAGGCCGTGAGCGACGCCCGCATCCGCGACATGCTCGATGATGCCGCCCGGCTGTACCGCAAGCTGCATCAGCGTCGGGCCCTGCGCGGCGCGCTGGATCTGGATGTACCCGAGGTGCGAGCCGTGCTGCACGAAGGGCGCGTGACCGACATGAGCTCGTCGGACCGCAATACCGCGCACCACCTGATCGAGGAGCTGATGCTGGCCGCCAATACCGCCATCGCCGAATATTTCGAATCCCGGCAGTCGCCGCTGCTCTACCGGGTGCACCCGGCGCCGGAGCGCGAAAGCATCGAGGCGCTGAACGACTATCTGGCCCCGTTCGGTCTGAGCATCCGGCTGCCGGCTTCGGAGAAGGATCGCATCCGCCCGGGAGCGATTCAGGAGATCCTCGAACAGGCGCAGGGGCGGCCGTTTGCGCATGTGCTGCACCGGCTGGTGCTGCGCTCGATGCAGCAGGCCCGTTATACGCCGGAGAACGAAGGCCATTTCGGCCTTGCCTATGACAGCTACTGTCATTTCACCAGCCCGATCCGTCGCTATGCCGATTTGACCGTACACCGCCGGCTGAAGGCTTTGTTGCGCGGCGAGAACCCGGACAGGGTGCAGCCGGCCGCGGGACTGGCCGCCATTGGCGAGCATGCCTCGACCCAGGAACGCAAACAGCAGCGCGGCGAATGGGATATTCAGGCGATGCTGGCGGCCCTGTATCACTCGAAGGATGTCGGCAAAGTCATGCCCGCGCGCATCTCCGGCCTGACCAAACGCCGCATCTTTCTGGAGATCGAGGATACGCTGGCCGAGGCCGCACTGGACGTGGATGCGCTGGGCGGCCTGTTCGATCTGGACGATCGCAATCACCGCCTGGTCGCACGCCGGGGTGGCCTCGCCTACAGCCTTGGCGATGCCGTGAATGTCCGCATCGAAGGCACCGACCCGGTGCGCGGACAGATCCATGTTTCGCTGATCCCGGATGCCGTGTGAAAGCCGAAGACCCAGGAACGGCTGCTATTTGCGCCAGAACTCCGGCACCAGCAGCACGAAGAAGGTGTAGATCTCCAGACGACCCAGGATCATGCCGAAGATCAGCATCTGCTTGGCCGCGGCCGGAAGCCCGGCGTAATTTCCCGCCGGCCCGACCTGGCCGAATCCGGGGCCGGTATTCGTGATGCAGGCCGCCGCCGAAGTGAAGGCCGTCACGACATCCACGCCGGTGAAGGCGACGACCACGGCGAGGAACATGTAGCAGACCAGATACAGCACGGCAAAGCCCCAGAGGGCATCGCCGATTTCGGGGGAAACCCGCTGTCCCCCCATCTTCACATGAATGATGCCGTGCGGATGCACCAGGCGGCGGATCTCACGCATGCCCTGCCGGAACAGCAGCATCACGCGCACGACCTTCATGCCTCCACCCGTCGATCCGGCACAGGCGCCGACGAACATCGCCACCAGCAGCAGCAGCGTCGTGCCCGGCGGCCATGTGCTGTAGTCGCTGACGGCAAAGCCGGTCGTCGTCGCCACGGAAACCACGTTGAACATCACATCCACCAGCTCCGCCTTGCCGCTCCACTCGGCCAGGAAGCCGACCAGCAGCATCAGCACCAGAAGCCAGCCGATGTAGAAGCGGAATTCCTCGTCGCGGGCATAGACCCTCCACGAGAAGCCCTTGAGGATGGCGGCAAAGTGCAGCGTAAAATTGATGCCGGCCAGGACCATGAAGGCAATCGCCAGTATCCGCAGCGACGGACTGGCGAAATAGCCGAAGCTGGCGTCATGGGTGGAAAAGCCGCCGATGGCGACCGTACACATGGCATGGTTGATGGCATCGAACCAGTCCATGCCGGCCCAGGCATAGGCCACGGAACAGGCCGCGGTCATGCCGAGATACAGATACCAGAGCACCTTGGCCGTCTCGGTCACGCGGGCGGTCAGCTTGTCCTTGACCGGCCCCGGTGTCTCGGCCCGGAACAGCTGCATGCCGCCAACGCCCAGCAGCGGCATCACGGCCACTGCCAGCACGATGATGCCCATGCCGCCCAGCCATTCCTGCATCGAGCGCCAGAACAGGATCGAACGCGGCATCTCATCCAGACCGGTCAGGATGGTTGCGCCGGTCGTCGTCAGTCCCGATGCGGACTCGAACAGCGCATCGACGATATTGCTCACGGTCCCGGTGGTCCAGAACGGCACGGCACCCAGCAGCGACAGGCTGACCCAGGCCAGCGCCACGATCAGAAAGCCGTCGCGATGACTCAGCTGCTCCGGCGCGCTGCCGCCGATACGCATCAGTCCGAAACCGAGGGCCGCGACGATCAGGCCGGCGGCCAGAAACTCCTTCACATGACTGGCGTCATAGATCAGCGAAACCACGGCCGGCAGCAACATGAACGCGCCATAGAGCATTGCCAGGATTCCGAGCGTCCAGGCCACGCCGCGGGGATGCATGTCAGAAGAACTCCAGTCGGACTTCGAACAGCTTCTCGACCGCCGGCACGGATCGGCTCGTCGTCACGACCAGCACATGGTCGTGCGGCTGCACCTGCACGGATCCGTTTGGAATGATGATCTCGCCATCGCGCTGAATCGCGCCGATGACGGTATCGTCCGGCATCTCCAGCTCCGCCAGCGGCT
Organism: uncultured Zetaproteobacteria bacterium; assembly: GCA_964505995.1. GTDB lineage: Bacteria > Pseudomonadota > Zetaproteobacteria > Mariprofundales > Mariprofundaceae > JAJRVH01. The sequence goes on along the minus strand of CAZDLB010000025.1, from coordinate 7,725 downwards.
TGCCCAGGATGGCGCTGGTTTCCAGCGCCTCGGCCTCGAGCACCTCGAGGCTGCCGTCGCCCAGGGTCGCCATGCCATGGATGCGTCCCTTGCGAATCAGGCTGAGAATCGAGGCAACCGTCGTCAGCCTCGGGTTGACGGTGATGTCCAGGCCGATCTGGCGGACCAGCTGCGAATAGATGGTCCGGTTGACCAGCGTGACCACATGCCCGACGCCGTAGCGCTTGGCGATCAGGCTGCTGAGGATGTTCGTTTCATCGTCATTGGTCAGGGCCAGGAAGTCATCCATGCTGGCGATGTTCTCTTCCTCCAGCAGCTTGCGGTCCAGCGCATCGCCCTGGATGACGACGGAATGATGCAGATGTTCGGAGAGCCAGTCGGCCCGCTCGGCATTGAACTCGATCAGCTTCACCGAGGCCCCGGCCGCTTCCAGCTCGCGGGCCACGATGTAGCCGATATGTCCGCCGCCAATCATCATGATGTTTCGCCCCTTCGGGCTGGCCGACTCCAGATCCATGACGGCCATGACATCATCCAGCCGCTCACGGGGCACGGCCAGGTAGATCTGATCCTTGGCCAGCAGCACCGCATCGCCTTTGGGGACGCGCCAGACGCCGTTGTGCTCATGCGCCACGACATAGACCGGCAGATCTCCCATGACCTCGGGCAGCTCCATCAGCGACAGGCCGGCGAGCTTGCTCTTCGGGCGCACGACGAACTCGACGAGCTCCAGCGCGCCATCGAAGAACTCGCGCGCATCCAGCGCATTGGACACGTTCAGCCGCCCCATGATGACCTTCGCCGCCTCGCCCTCCGGCGAGATCATCACGTCGATGGGCAGATCATCCCGGCCGAAGAGCTGGGGATGGTTGACATAGTCGGACTCGCGCACGCGCGCCAGCTTCGTCGGCACCTTGAACAGCGAATGCGCGACCTGACAGGAAAGCATGTTGATTTCATCATTGGTCGTGACGGCAATGAGAAGATCGGCATTCTCCGCACCCGCCTGCCTGAGCACACTCGGATGCGACGCCCTGCCGCAGACGGTGCGCACATCCATCGCGTCGGCAATGAGCTGCAGGCGCCCCTCGTCCTGATCGACCACCGCCACGTCATTGCCCTCGCCGGAAAGCCTCAGGGCAATGTGATAGCCGACCTCGCCGGCCCCGAGAATCAGTACGTTCATGTCCCCTCCCTGCCCGGCGGCGTCAGCCCGAAGGCCTTGATCTTGCGATGCAGCTGGCTGCGCTCCATGCCGATCTCCGCAGCCGTGCGGCTGACATTCCATTCGTTGGCCTGGAGGTGCTGCAACAGGAACCTCTTCTCGAAGGCCTCGCGAGCGGCATGGAAGCTCTCCGCCTCCGTCAGCTCGATGCCCGCACCGCGGTCGCGCCCGGCATGGACCAGGCTGCCCTGATCCGGGGGCAGCATCGTCCGGGGCGTCATCTCCTCGCCGGATCTCAGGATATGACAGCGCTCGATGTAGTTGCGCAGTTCGCGGACGTTGCCCGGCCAGGCATGAGTCTTGAGCACCTCGATGGCGGCGTCATCGAAGCGAAGCGGTTCGCCGCCCAGCGACTGCGCCTGTTCCGCGGCCAGCGTGTCCACCAGCAGGCGCATGTCCTCCAGCCGCTCGCGCAGCGGTGGCATGCGGATCGAGACGACATTCAGCCGGTAATAGAAATCCTCGCGCAGCACCTCGTCGCGCAGGGCCTGATCGAGATCGCGCGAGCTTGCCGCCAGCACCCGCACATCGGCCGGAATGCGGGCCGGATTGCCGAGGCGCTGAATGCTGCGCTCCTCGATCGCCCTGAGCACCTTGGCCTGGATATTCAGTCCCAGATCGGTGATCTCATCGAGGAAAAGGCTGCCGCGGTGCGCGGCCTCGAAACGGCCGCGCTGACTGTGCAGCGCGCCGGAGAAGGCGCCCTTTTCATGGCCGAAGAGCTCGGAATCCATCTGCCGGGACGGCACGCTGGCGGTGTTGACCTCGACGAACGGGCCATCCCTGCGCCGGGACTGGTCATGCAGCATGCGCGCCGCCACGGCCTTGCCGGTCCCATGCTCGCCCAGAATCAGAACCGGGGTATCGGCCTGGGCCACCTTCTGGATCAGCTGCCGCACCTCGCAGATGGCCTGGCTCTGACCGATCAGCTCCTTGCGGCTGCCATGATCCGCCTCGGGACGCTTCAGATCGGCGTTTTCCAGTTCCAGGCGCCGCTTCTCCACCGCATTGCGCGCGATGATCATCAGCCGGTCGAAGGACAGCGGCTTCTCGACAAAGTCGAAAGCCCCCTGACGGGTGGCCTTGACGGCGGTATCGATCGTGGCATGGCCGGACATCATGATGACCGGCAGGCCGGGATCCTGCTGCTGGATGCGACTCAGGGTTTCCAGCCCATCGATGCCGGGCATCCAGATATCGAGCAAGACACAGTCCACGGCCTGCTTGCGCAGCCGGGCCATCGCCTCCTCGCCGGAGGCCGCACAGACCACCAGATAGCCCTCATCCTCGAACATCCCCCGCAGGGAATCACGGATCGGCTGTTCGTCATCCACGATCATGATGCGGGATGTCATCCTGCCTCCATTGCCCTGTTGCCTGCCACCGCTTCCTCCGCATCCTCGGACAGGGCCGGCTCAAGCGGAAGGCGCAGGCAGAAATGGGTGGGACTGCGGGGCGAGAGAAGCTGCAGTTCGCCCCCATGGTCCTCGGCGATACGGCGGGCAATCGACAGCCCCAAGCCCGAACCGCTCGGCTTGGTGGAAAAATACGAATCGAACACCTGGGCCGCAACATCTTCATCGATACCCGTCCCCTCGTCCTCGACATGCCATTCGATGCTCTGACCAGTCCGGCGCACATACAGGCGCACCGCCTGGGTGGGTTCCGTGGCGGCCACCGCGTTGTCCAGCAGATTGATCAGGATCTGGCGCACCTGATCGGGATCGCAATGGCACTGGATGTCTCCGCAATCCGTGAGCACCTGCACCTGCGGATAGGTCGAAAACAGCTCCTGCATCTCCCGCAACAGCGCCTGCGCCTCGATCGGCCGCAGCCTTGGCCTGGGCAGACGGGCCAGCGTGCTGAAATCGGCGATCAGGCGCTGCAGGCGCTCGACCTGCGCCACCACGGCCTGGGTGCAGCTGTCGAACACCTCAACATCGTCCACCTGCCGACGAAAACGGCGCTGCAACCGTTCCGCGGCCAGCTTGATCGGCGTCAGCGGGTTCTTGATCTCATGAGCCAGGCGTTGCGCGACCTCGGCCCAGGCGCGGCTGCGCTGCGCCTCGGCCAGCTCGGTGATATCGTCCACGACGAGCAGATAGCCGGAAAAGCCGCTGCCAGCGCCCGCGCTCAGACGCGCCCCCCTGGCCAGCACCTGCACCGCCCCACCCTTCTTCGGTGTGATTTCGAACTCGCGCTGAAGATGGTCGGCATCGGCATGCCGGAACTCGTCGAAGAAGGCGCAGAACGGCTGCAGATGCCCCTTGCACGCCTGCGAGAAATCGATTCCGGGCATCCACCTTGCGGACAGATGCAGAACATCGCGAATGGACTGGTTGAGCAGCCGCACCCGGCCTTCGGCATCGACGAGCATCACCCCGGTCTGCAGATTGGCCAGCAAGGCCTCAAGCACATACTGGCGCTGCCGGCTGCTGGCCAGCGCCTCGGTCAGATCCTGCTGCGCCCGCTCAATGGCCTGCGCATTCTGGCGAAGCCGCTGCACCATCGCGTTGAAGGAACGTGCCAGCGAACCCAGCTCATCCTGCTGGGATTCCGGCACCGCCACATCCAGATCCCCCTCGGTGACCCGGTGCAGCGCGTGCGCCAGCTCGCCGACCGGCGATGTCAGTCGCCGGGCAAACAGCAGGGCGATCAGGCCGCTGACCAGCATGACCATCAGCGTGACGAACAGCATGACATGGGAAAACAGCTCGCGGATGGACTGGCGGTTGCGTTCAAGCTGACGATAGCTGCGGTAATCCGCCTCGACCGCGCGCGCGTTGCGGATCACGCCGGCCGGCAGAAGCTGGCGGATGCGCAGCAGGCCGACCACCGATGTCGCTCCCACCAGCGGCGCATAGCCGATGGCCATCTCCCCCTGATCGCCGCTCTTCAGCTCCGTCGCAATGCGGCCGATGCGCATCGCCAGGCGGGCATTCTCCGACAGGGGCTCGGCCTTGAAGCCGCTCAATGCATCGGCCTGGCTGACGGCAATCAGACGCTCGTTGATATCGAACAGTTCGAGTTTCTGCCAGCCCTCCTGCTGTCGAATCTCCGCCAGACGGGCATTCACCAGCCGGTAATCCAGCCCTCCCTCGACCGCCGCCAGCAGCGTGGCATCGCTCAGATACCCGAGCATGCTGCGCTTCATGTCGGACTCGACCCTGGCATAGAAGCCCTGTGCCAGATTCAGCGCCCGATCCAGCAGCGTATCCACGCGCACGTCAAACCAGACGTCCATGCCGCGTTCGACCATCTGGCTGGCGGCAATCTGAATCACCATCGAGGGCACCAGCAGCATGCCGACCAGGGCGATGACCAGCTTGGCGCGCAGCCTTGAACCCGGGGGCGGCTCGCGCCGCTCCCTCAACAGCCGCAGCGCATAGCGAATCAGCAGGATTCCAAGGACGGCGAGCAGCAGAATGTTGATCCATGCCAGCAGCCCCGCCGACTCGATCCTGGCCGGCCACATGAGCGCGATCAGCGCCAGCATCCCGAGCCCCATCGCCAGCGGCAGCAGGCGCATGACTGGGATGCGGCTCATGGAAGCGAAAACTCCTGCTGCATCTGAAGCGATGACTGCTTCCAGAAACGCGACCACCAGCTGTCGTCCATGCCCGATTCCAGCTTGTCGATGCTGATTCTCAGGATATAGAGCTCTCCGGGCGCAAGCAGGCTGCGATCGAGCACCGGGAAATGATCAATGCGCGTCAGAAACGCCACCGCCTCGCTCAGCGATGCGGTATACCAGGAAATGCCGCTGGCGCTGTCCTCCAGCATCCAGTTCCGCGTCAGCAGATCCGGTCGCACACGGCGATCGAACTCGATCTCGGCGATATCCTTGTCCAGCCAGTAGCGGCGCACCCTTGAAACCCCGATCTCCCAGTGCAGCGAGATCTCGATGCCGGCCTCCAGCGCCTGTGCCAGGGCCTGAACATCCCCGTTCCACTGCGCGTCGCAGTAGACGACATCCTCGGATATATCGATGCCAAAGCCGCCGGCGGCCGAGGCCGTGGCCTGGCCCACCGCAAGGCAGAACGCGAAAAAAGACAGCCTGCACGGCGTCATGCATCGAAGAAACAAGCCCATCAAGCCGGAGTGTAGCAGCCGCCAGGCCGCAGTTCGACGGTTGAATGCGGGATCGCGGCCCTAGCTCAGCGGATGGCCGGGCTCTTCGGAGATCGTTACTTCATAGATATCGATGGCCCGTTTCTTGCCCTTGAATGCCTGCGAGCGCAGAAAGCGGCAATAGCGCTCCCGTGTATCGTCGCTAAGCGTCGCGACCACAGCCTCGGTCAGCAGGGCCTGAAAGGGATGCGCGATGCCGCAGAGTCGGGCCGCGGTGTTGGGCACATCCCCGATGACGGTGAACTCCCGCCGCTCCTCATCCCCCAGCACGCCGAAAAGCACATGCCCGAAGTGCAGCCCGAAACCGACCGGACAGGGAAGCTCGCCCTGCATCCCGGGCAGGCATTGCAGCATCTCCACCACGGCCGCAAGCCCTTTCTCGCCACTGTTCTCGCCGGAGAAGCAGGCCAGAAGGCCATCCCCGAGAAACTTGTTGACGCTGCCGCCATGCCTGCGGATCACGCCCGTCTGGGCCGCCAGACTGGCATTGATCGTCGCATAGACCTTGCGCGGCGAATAACGCTCCGCCATCTCGGTGAATCCACGCATGTCGCTGAACAGCACCGTCATTTCCTCGTCAAAGGCCAGATCCGCCGGGAAATTGGAGCCGAAATGCATGACCATCTCGACCGTTTCCGGGGGCAAAAACATGTGAATCGGCGGCGGTCTGCGAGGCATGCTCATGGCTTCTCCGGGAGATACGGAATGCAACGGCCGGTCTGATCATTGCGGATCACGGACGGCCGAAACCCTGAGGATGGCGAGCAAATGCCATGCCAAGCTCCGTGGTCCAGAACCTGACAGTGGCAACACGCGGATGATTTTCCCCGTCTCCCGGTTTAGCCTCTTCCTCCATGGCACGCCAGCCAACACCAGCATCCCCGATGACGGTTGCGGGGCAGATTCCGGAATATCTTCCGGATCGCGTCCGCGTCCACTATCGCATTGCCGCGTCCGATCTCAATGGCTACGGCCTGATGCATGGCGGGCGTCTGCTGACGCTTTGCGATGAGGTCGCCTATCTTGCGGCCCGGCGCCATGTCGATGCGATCTGCCTGACCCGGGCCGTGCATCGGGCCCGTTTTCACCAGGGCCTGAGGGCAGAGAGCCTGATCGACATCAGCGCCCGCCTCGGCCTGGTGGGACATAGCAGCCTCTGGGTCGCCGTCGAGGTCACCCCCCCTTCCCCGGGGTCGCTCGATGCGGAAGCATCCCGGGCGGCCATGGATGCCGTCTTCGTGTTTGCCGCGGTGGATCGAAATCTCCGACCCGTATCCGTGCCGCCGCTGAAGCAGAAGGATGTCGATCCCGTTCTGGCGCAGAGACTCGGGCGGCTTCGCGACAGCCTCGGGAAGAGCTGATCCATGCCCGAATCCGCCCTCAGGGTCACCAGCTTCAACATGCAGGCCGGGATCGGCAGCCACCGGCCGCGCCATGTCTTCACTCACGGCTGGCGCTACGTGCTGCCCCATCGCGCCACGCTGGAAAACCTGCAACGCATCGCCGATGCCATCCGCGACAGCGATCTCGTCGGACTTCAGGAGGCCGATGCCGGATCCTACCGCAGCCGCTTCATCCACCAGCAGGATTTCCTGGCCATGCAGGCGGGCTTTCCGTTCAGCCGCAGCCTCGTTACGCGGGAAATCAGCCCGATGGCGCGCATCTCGCTTGGCCTTTTGAGCCGCATCCCCATCGCCTATTGCTGCGAGCATCGGCTGCCGGGGTCACGCCATGGCCGCGGGGCCATAGAAGCTGCGATCAGCTGGCAGGGAAGAAGCATCGCCGTCATCAACACCCATCTCTCTCTGCAGCAGCACAGCCGCATGCGCCAGATGCGCTATCTGAGCACGCTGATCAACCGCCATGCCAGCGTGATCCTGATGGGGGATTTCAATTGCGCCCCCGATTCACGCGAGATGAACCTGTTGCTGAACCATACGCGTCTGCATCTGAGCGAAACGGAGATCCCGGCCAGCTTTCCAAGCTGGAGCCCGGTTCGCAGGCTGGATCATATCCTCGTCACCGGAGACCTGGAGATCGACAACCTTCGCGCCCTGCCGCTGGCCTGTTCGGATCATCTTCCGGTCACCGCCGACATCCGCCTGCGCCGCACCTCCAAACGATAAAGGCCCCGGCGGATGCCGGGGCCTCTGGATCTGGCGCAAAACACTAGGGAGGGGAGGAGGGAATGGCGCCAGATGCAGCGAACAATACATCCTCCCGCTTAGGGGAGGATGAAGTCCGCATGAAAATATGTTCATCAAGATGCCCGTTGCAGGCGATGAGAGCTGGCTGGGGGACTAGGATTCGAACCTAGATTGACGGAGTCAGAGTCCGCTGTCCTGCCGTTAGACGATCCCCCATCGGAT
>CAZDLB010000024.1:0-18790 GCA_964505995.1 uncultured Zetaproteobacteria bacterium | reverse complement strand
GAACAGGCGCATCACGGATGCTGAGCACCCCCGGCGGCATCTTCGAATCGCGCAAGAAACACAACCATATTGCTCCGGATTAAAAATCGGACTAGATTGCTCCGCATTGAACCGGAAGATGGACCGCAACGCATGCTGAGACTGACCAAACTGACCGACTACGGTATCCTGCTGATGACGCGCATGGCGTCCTCGGACAAGACGCTGTTTGCCGCCACGGAACTGGCCGAACGCACGCGCATCCCGGCCCCGACGGTGAGCAAGATTCTGCAGACCCTGCTGCACGAGGGCATGCTGGAGTCCATCCGCGGAGCCAAGGGCGGCTATCGGCTGGCCCGTCCGGCCGACCAGATCAATGTACGCGACATCATCGCCGTGTTCGAGGGCGATATCGCGCTGACCGAATGCAACCTCGACCATGCGCATTGCGATCAGTCCGAGGCCTGCGCTACGAGCAACCACTGGAAGCGCATCAACCAGGCCGTCAGTCAGGCCCTGGAGTCGATCACGCTGGCGGACATGAGCGAGGAGAGTTTCATGCCGGTCTTCCGCCTGCAGCGCTCCATTCCCGTCAAGGAGATCGACCGATGAGCGACACGACCCGGCATGCATCCCCCAGCCCCGAGGACTTCGCTGCGCGCGAATACGAGGCCGGCTTCGTCACCGAGATCGACGCCGATACCCTGCCTCCGGGACTGAACGAGGATGTGATCCGTCATATCTCGGCGAAAAAGAATGAGCCGGACTGGCTGCTGGAATGGCGGCTCACCGCCTTTCGCCACTGGCAGACGATGAGCGAGCCCCGCTGGGCGCAGGTCGAGTATCCGCCCATCGACTATCAGGCAATCTCCTATTATTCGGCGCCGAAATCCAGGGCCGACGGCCCGAAAAGCCTCGATGAGGTGGATCCGAAGCTGCTGGAAACCTACGAGAAGCTCGGCATCCCGCTGCGCGAGCAGGAGATGCTCGCCGGCGTGGCCGTGGATGCGGTGTTCGACTCGGTCTCGGTGGCCACGACCTTCAAGGAAAAGCTGAAGGAGGCCGGCGTGATCTTCTGCCCGATCTCCGAGGCCGTGCGCGATTATCCGGAGCTGGTGCGGCAGTACCTCGGCAGCGTCGTGCCGCAGGGTGACAACTTCTATGCCGCGCTGAATTCGGCCGTGTTCACCGACGGCTCCTTCGTCTATGTCCCGAAGGGTGTGCGCTGCCCGATGGAGCTTTCAACCTATTTCCGCATCAATGCCAGCAATACCGGCCAGTTCGAACGCACGCTGATCATCGCCGACGAGGGGGCCTATGTCTCCTATCTCGAAGGCTGCACGGCGCCGATGCGCGACGAGAACCAGCTGCATGCGGCCGTCGTCGAGCTGGTGGCGCTGGATGATGCGCAGATCAAATACTCGACGGTGCAGAACTGGTACCCGGGGGACGAGAACGGCGTCGGCGGCATCTACAACTTCGTGACCAAGCGCGGCGACTGCCGCGGAAACCGTTCGAAGATCTCCTGGACCCAGGTCGAAACGGGAAGCGCGATCACTTGGAAATACCCGAGCTGCGTGCTCCGCGGCGATGATTCGGTCGGCGAGTTCTATTCGGTGGCGCTGACGAAGATGCATCAGCAGGCCGATACCGGCACGAAGATGATCCATCTGGGCAAGCGCACCAGAAGCACGATCGTGTCCAAGGGCATCTCGGCCGGACACGGCCAGCAGTCCTATCGCGGCCTGGTGCGCATCGGCAAGGATGCCGACGGCGCCCGCAACTACACGCAGTGCGATTCGCTGCTGATCGGCGATCAGTGCGGCGCGCACACCTTCCCCTATGTCGAGGTGAAGAACCCGACGGCGGTGATGGAACATGAAGCGACGACCTCGAAGATCGGCGAGGATCAGCTGTTCTACTGCAAGAGCCGCGGCATTCCCGAGGAGGATGCGGTGAACATGATCGTCAACGGCTTCTGCAAGGACGTGTTCAACGAGCTGCCGATGGAGTTCGCCGTGGAGGCCAACCGGCTGATGGAAGTCAGTCTCGAAGGCGCGGTGGGCTGAGCATGAACGGACAAACCGGATTTTTGCGGGATCCAAGGTCCCGCCAGAAAGGATGAAACAACATGCTGAAGATTGAAAACCTGCATGCCGCGGTGGACGGCAAGGAAATCCTCAAGGGCATCAACCTCGAGGTGAAGGCCGGCGAGGTGCATGCGATCATGGGGCCGAACGGCTCGGGCAAGAGCACGCTTTCCAATGTCATAGCCGGCCGCGACGGCTACGAGGTGACAAAGGGCACGATTACCTATCAGGGCCGCGACCTGCTCGCGATGGCGCCGGAGGAGCGCGCCTGGGAAGGCGTCTTCCTGGCCTTCCAGTATCCGGTCGAGATTCCGGGCGTGAACAACACCTATCTGCTCAAGGCCGGACTGAACGCCAGGCGCCGCCATCAGGGACTGGACGAGCTGGATGCGATGGACTTCATGCAGCTGGTCCGCGAGAAGGCCGAGCTTGTCGAGCTGGACCCGTCGTTTTTGTCGCGCGGCGTCAACGAGGGCTTCTCGGGTGGTGAGAAGAAGCGCAACGAAATCTTCCAGATGGCCGTGCTCGAGCCGAGCCTGGCGCTGCTGGACGAAACCGATTCCGGGCTGGATATCGATGCGCTGCGCATCGTCGCCAATGGCGTGAACCGCCTGCGCAGTCCGGAGCGATCCATCGTCATGGTGACCCACTACCAGCGACTGCTGGACTACATCCGGCCCGATGTCGTGCATGTGCTGGCCGACGGCCGGATTCTGAAGAGCGGAGGCCCGGATCTGGCGCTGGAGCTTGAGGAACGCGGCTATGACTGGGTGCGCGAAGAGGCCGCCGCATGAGCGCATCCGTTCAGGAGATCCGCAGGCTTGGCGAGGATGCCTTTGCGCGCCACGGCATCCCCACAACCCGGCTCGAAAGCTGGAAATATACCGACGTGCGCCGCACCGTTGCGCCGTTCATGGAGGCCATCGAGAATCCGGCAGACAGCACACATCACCCCTCCGACTCTTCCGATCCGGGCCCGATCGCGGGACTGGATGCCTATCACATCCGGGTTCATGACGGGCTCGTGGTGGATTGCCCCGATGCACTGCCGGACGGCGTCGAGATCGTGCCGCTGGCGCGGCTGCTGGCCGAGGATGAGGCCCGGGCGGTCGAGCCGCTCGGCTTCGATGAACAGGCCAGTCTTTTCAATGGCTTTGTCGCCCTGAATGCGGCTCGCGCCCGCGACGGTGCAGCCATCTGCATCGCGCCCGGCATCGTCGTGGACCGACCGATCTGCATCCGCCATACGGGCGGCGGACAGGTTGCGCATATCCGGCACGGCATTCATGTGGGTGAAGGCGCCAGAGCCACGATCATCGAACATTACGTCGGCGGCAGCGATGCGCCCGGCTTCACCAACGTCGTCAGCCATCTACGCCTGTCGGCGGATTCCGTACTGACCCATATCCGGCTGCAGCAGGAATCTGGCAGGCAGCTGCATGTCGGTCGTGTGGAGGCATGCCAGAAGCGCGGCAGCCGCTTCATCTCGCATTCCATCGCCCTCGGCGGCTCGCTGTCGCGCATCGACATCGTGGCCGGGCTGCATGAGCCGGACGCATCCTGTGAGCTGAACGGGCTGTATCTGACCGACGGGCGTCAGCACTGCGACCACCATACCGTCATCGAGCATCGGGCGCCGCATTGCTGCAGCCGCGAGCAATATCGCGGCATCCTGGGCGGCCGCTCCCGCGCCGTGTTCAACGGCCGCGTCGTCGTGCACAAGGGGGCGGTCAAGACGGATTCGGCCCAGGGCAATGCCAACCTGCTGCTTTCCGGCAAGGCCGAGATCGACACCAAGCCGGAGCTTGAGATCTACAACGACGACGTCAAATGCGCGCATGGCGCCACGGTCGGCCAGCTCGACGAAAATCAGCTGTTCTATCTGAAGTCGCGCGGCCTCGGCGAGGAGGAGGCGAGGCAGCTGCTGACCTTCGCGTTCGCCGACGAGGTACTGGCGGGACTCGGCGAGCCGGCCGTGCGCCGTCACATCGAACAGGCGGCGTTCAGCAAGCTGCCGCATGGCGGGGACATCGAGGCCATGCTGACCGGCCCCACCGCATCCGGGGGCACCGCATGAGCCTGGATATCGAACAGCTTCGCGGCCAGTTTCCGATTCTCGACCAGCAGGTGTATGGCAGGCCGCTGGTCTATCTCGACAATGCCGCCACGACGCAGAAGCCGCAGGCCGTCATCGAGGCCGTGCATCGCTACTATGCGCGCGACAACGCCAATGTGCACCGCGGCGTGCATGCGCTGTCCGAGCGCGCCACGGCCGCCTATGAGGGAGCGCGCGAGAAGCTGCGCGCCCTGATCCATGCGGCCTCAAGCCGCGAGATCGTCTTCGTGCGCGGCGCCACCGAAGCCATCAACCTCGTCGCCCATAGCTGGGGGCTTAAGCATATCGGTGAGGGTGACGAGGTGCTTGTCACCGAGATGGAGCACCATTCCGATATCGTGCCCTGGCAGATGCTGTGCGAGCGGGTTGGTGCGACGCTGAAGGTGCTGCCGATCAATGACAGGGGCGATCTGTGCCTGGATCGGCTCGACGATCTGCTTTCCGAGCGGACGAAGCTCGTCGGCGTCGTGCACCTGTCCAATGCGCTGGGCACGATCAACCCGGTGGCCGGGATCATCGAGCGCGCCCATGCCGTCGGCGCCAGGGTGCTCGTGGACGGCGCCCAGGCCGTCGCACACCTGCAGGTCGACGTGCAGGCGCTGGACTGCGATTTCTATGTCACCAGCGCGCACAAGATGTACGGGCCGACCGGCATCGGCATCCTGTATGCGAAGGAGGAACTGCTGGAATCCATGCCTCCCTATCAGGGCGGTGGGGACATGATCCGCATGGTCACGTTCGAGAAGACGCAGTACAACGAGCTGCCTTACAAATTCGAGGCCGGCACGCCGAATATCGCCGGCGCCATCGGCTTTGGCGCGGCCGTGGACTGGCTCGTCGAAACCGGCATCGACGCCATTGCCGCACATGAGCAGCAGCTGCTGAGCTATGCCACCGGCCTGGCTCGCGAGTTTCCGGGGCTGAAGCTCATCGGCACGGCGGCGCAGAAGGCGACGGTTCTCTCCTTCACGCTCGAGGGCGTGCACCCGCACGATCTGGGCACGATTCTCGATCGCGAAGGCGTGGCCATCCGCGCCGGACATCACTGCGCGATGCCGGTCATGCAGCATTTCGGCGTACCGGCCACGGCGCGCGCCAGCTTCGCCGCCTATAACACGAAGGAAGAGATCGATGCGCTGTTTGCCGCACTGGCCAGGGCGCGCGAGCTTTTCGCCTGAGGACATGATGTTTGATTTGAGGGATCTGTATCAGCAGGTGATCGTCGATCACAACAAGAGCCCACGCAATTTTGGCAGGCTTGAGCCATGCAGCCATGAAGCCGACGGCTACAACCCGCTTTGCGGCGACAAGCTGCATGTCTACCTGCAGGTGGGTGAAGACGGCAAGATCGAGGATGTGAAGTTCGAAGGCGAGGGCTGCGCGATCTCGATGGCCAGCGCCTCGCTGATGACCGAGGCCATCAAGGGCAAAAGCGTTGCGGAATGCCGGCAGCTGTTCGAGGACTTTCAGCATCTGGTCACGTCGGATCTGTCGGAGGCCCCCGATGAAAAGCGGTTGGGCAAGCTGGCGGTTCTGGCCGGCGTGCGCGAGTTCCCGAGCCGCATCAAATGCGCCATTCTGTGCTGGCATACGATGAAGTCGGCCGTGGATGGCGGCGATACGGCCACGACGGAGTAGGCGATGGCGACCGGACAGATGGTGACGACGACGCGCGATGTCGATGCCGTGCTTATTCCGCTCGGCACCCCGGTCACGATTCCGATGGGCGCGCAGGTGCGCATCACACAGGAACTGGGCGGCTCGTTTACCGTCAGCGTCAACGGCAATCTGGCCCGCATCGAGGGCAAGGACGCCGATGCGCTGGGCCTGGCCGAGCCCGGAGAAGCCGGGGAGCAGAAGCCGGTGAAGGCCGGCGGGCCGGTCAACGAGGAGGAGCTCTGGAACGTGCTCAAAACCTGCTACGACCCCGAGATCCCGGTCAATATCGTCGATCTGGGACTGATCTATGACTGCCATGTCGTCGAAACCGATGAAGGCGGCAACCATGTCGACATCGTCATGACGCTCACCGCTCCCGGCTGCGGCATGGGGCCGTTCATCGTCGAGGATGTCCGCGCCAAGGTGCTGTCCGTCGCCAATGTCACGGATGTGGATGTCGAGCTGGTGTTCGATCCACCCTGGGACCGCTCGATGATGAGCGATGAGGCCAAGCTGCAGCTGGGCATGTTCTAACCATGTCCGAATGGATCGATGTGGTCGCTGCCAACGATTTGCCGCCCGGCAGCCGCAAGGTGGTTTCCACCGATGCCGGCGATATCGCCGTCTTCAATCTCGATGGCGAGCTGTATGCCATTGAGGATGTCTGCACCCACGATGGCGGGGAGCTGGCCAGCGGCGAACTGGACGGGGATCAGATCATCTGTCCGCGCCACGGCGCGCGCTTCTGTGTGCGCAACGGCAAGTGCCTGACGCCCCCGGCCTACGAGGATATTGAAGCCTTCCCGGTGCGCATCGAAAACGGCATCGTTCAGATCGATATCGATGATTAAAGCCCTGCGCCACTGGTTCGGACTGGATGGCATGGCCCCCAGCCATAGCGAAAGACTGGTTTCCGGCCTGGGCGCCTTTGTCGGCATCTTCGCCACCTACTGGATCAGCACCCAGTTTCTCGGTGCGACATCGAGCCTGCTGGTGGTCGGCTCGATGGGCGCGGGTGCCGTGTTGCTGTTCGCCCTGCCGCATGCCCAGCTTTCGCAGCCCTGGGCCGCCCTCGGAGGACACCTCATCGCGTCACTGGTTGGGGTCAGCATCGCCATACTCGTGCCGGATACGATCCTGGCGGCGGCGCTGGCCGTATCACTGGCCGTCGTGGCCATGCACTATCTGCGCTGCATCCATCCACCCGGCGGCGCCACGGCGCTGATCGCGGTCATCGGGGGCGCCGATGTGCAGGCAATGGGATACGGCTTTGTGCTGCTGGTCATGCTCAATGCGCTGATCCTGGTGACGGCAGCCATGCTGTTCAATGCGCCGTTCAAGTGGCGCCGCTACCCGGCCGCCTGGGCCATCAAACAGGCACCGGCAAAGGATATCGATGGCCTGTCCATCGAGGATCTGGAACGTGCGATTCAGGAACTCGATCTG
Source organism: uncultured Zetaproteobacteria bacterium (assembly GCA_964505995.1). GTDB lineage: Bacteria > Pseudomonadota > Zetaproteobacteria > Mariprofundales > Mariprofundaceae > JAJRVH01. The sequence goes on along the minus strand of CAZDLB010000024.1, from coordinate 11,500 downwards.
ACGGTCGATATTACAGAAGATGAACTTCTCCAGATCTACCGCTGCGCTCGCCGGCATCCGGAACATTCGCGGGAAAAACGAAAAGAAACAGCGTAATCGCCTTCTCCGCCGCCTTTATGCGGCCCGGCTGCTTTCATGTTATATTACGGGGATGCAGCAACAATCATCCCGAAGGCTGTCTGCCCTGTGGACCGATTTTCTGGCATCCAGGAACCCGGAACGGCAGCAGTCCATCACCCGTTTGCTGATCGTCGGCATCCCCGCTGTTTTCTTCTATCTGTTTGGCTTTGACACCACCGCTTATGCGCTGAGCCTGTACTTTGCGGTTGCATTGCTGGTGCTGGGCTCCCTGGTCGTGCATCCGCAGCCCAGCGATTTCCGCCGCATCCTGACCGCGATCGGCGACATGGCCGTCCCTACGATCTGCCTGCTCACCCTTCCGGGCGAGGTTGGCGCTCCTTTTATCGCCATCTATCTCTGGGTCATCACCGGCTACGGCTTCCGCTATGGACAGCGCTATCTGCTGCTGGCCACGCTGTTGGCCGCGCTGGGCTTTCTCACCGTCGTCACCCAGGTTCCCTTCTGGCACGAACACACGATGATCGTGCTCGGCCATCTCATCCTGATCGTCATCATTCCGATCTTCATGGCCAAGCTGATCCGACGCCTGCACAATGCCGTGGCCGAAGCCGAAGCAGCCAATCGCATCAAGTCCCAGTTTGTCGCCAACATGAGCCATGAACTACGCACACCGCTGAACGGCATCATCGGCATGAGCGACCTGCTTGCCGGCACACGGCTCGATGCCGAACAAAGCCGCTACGCAAGCATCATCCAGCAGTCGGCCCACCATCTTCTCGGCCTGATCGAGCAGATTCTCGACATCTCCCGCATCGAAGCCGGCAAGGTCGAGATCGTCAGCGAGCCGTTCGATCTGCATCAGCTGTGCAAGAGCGTCGGCGCCATGTTCGAGGGTCAGGCAAGGGAGAAAGGCATTGACTTGCACGTGCATATCGACGCGGAGATCCCGTTCCGGCTGATCGGCGATCCGACGCATCTGCGCCAGATCCTGATCAATCTGGTGGGCAATGCCGTCAAGTTCACCGACCAAGGCCACGTCGAGCTGGCCGTCCACCTGGCCTACCGCAATCCGCAAAGCCTGGGGCTGCGATTCGAGATCAGGGATACCGGCATCGGCATTCCGCCCGAGGCCCGGCAGAGGATCTTCGATCAGTTCACGCAGGCCGATGCCAGCGTCACCCGCCGGTTTGGCGGCAGCGGGCTGGGCACGACGATCGCCAGAAGCCTGACCGAACTGATGCATGGCCATATCGAGCTGCACAGCGAGGAAGGCCGCGGCACCACATTCATGGTCGAGCTTCCCTTCGACATCGAAGCACAGGATCGCAGCACCCGACACCTGCAGGATACCCGCATCCTGCTGCTTGGCGACCGCCTGCTGCGCGAGCATGTCCTGCCGTCGCTGAAACGCTGGGGAACTCATCCTCAAATCATTGACGATGAATCGCTGCTGTTTTCGTTTCTGGTCAATGCGTTCACGGCCGGCCAGGCCTACGATCTGCTGATCGTCGAAAACGACATTCTCAAGTGCTCCGCCGAACGGCTGGCCCGGGCCATTCGCCAGAAAAAGGAACTGGGCAGCCTCGAGTTGCTGCTCATCTCGAGCGAAGCGGACCACAGCGGTGATGCCGCCCTTCTGGCTGCGGGCTATGCCAATGTGCTGCACATGCCGCTGGATGACTCCCGGCTTTTCAACGCCATTCACGCCTCCAGCGTCCTGCACCGGCCGGATGAAGGCGTTCTTTCGCTTGCCGAAGCGGCGGAGAAGGCAGCCAAGCCATTGCGCATCCTTCTGGCCGAGGACAACCCCATCAATCAGGAGGTTATCCGCTCGATCATGGAAAAGGCCGGCCACAGGCTAGTCGTCGTCGAGGATGGCGAGCAGGCGCTGGACGTCCTGGCCGATGACAACGCCTTCGACCTGATACTGATGGACATGCATCTCCCCGGTCTGAGCGGCCTGGATGCGCTGAAGCAGTATCGCTTCATGGATACCGAGGGGCGGGTGCCCGTGATCATGCTCAGTGCCGATGCGCTGCCGGAAACCGTCCGTCAATGCCTGGCTGCCGGGGCGGACGACTATCTGACGAAGCCGGTGGATGTCACCGCCCTGCTCAAAGCCATCAGTCGCCTTGCGCCAGGACAGCGCAACATCAAGCCAACGCCATCCGAGCCCGGCGCCGGTCAGCCAACGCAGGTTCTGGACAACGACATGCTCAACGAGCTCGTATGGGCCATCTCCACTCGAGAGAAATTCCAGAGCCTGTTCAATACCTTCCGCAAAAGCTGCCGCGAGCGCATTGAGGAACTGCAACGCGCCCTCGAACGCAATGACCGCAAGGCTTTCTTCACAGCCATTCACACCCTCAAGGGTGGTGCCGGAGTTCTCGGAGCTGCCGCAGTGGCTGAAGCCTGCAGGGAAGTCGAATCCCGGAAGGACGAGCTGGATCAGCAGGCCTTAAGAGAACTCATCCGCGACCTGGAGCAGAAGGTCATGGAGGCTGAACAGGCCCTGAAGGCCTTTCGCGACCGGCGTTGGCCGTAAGCCCCGACATCAGCCGCGTTCGCTCTGCCGCCGCACGAATCGCTCCATCATTCTCAGATCCCGCTCTCTCAGGCGCATGGCCGCATCGGCCCAGATGTTCGCAACAGCCAGCATTTCCTCGGGAGTGATCGGCTGCGTGCATTGCATGGCCTTCCGGAAAGCACGAATGCCATTGGGCGCACGTTCTTCGGCAGCAATGTAATCGTACACCGCCTGTTCACCCTCTCCTGCATCCGCCAGCACATCGATAAGGCCAAGCCCATGCAGCTCTTCGGCTTCATACAGACGGCCGCTCATGATGATTTCCTCGGCCTTCCTGGAGCCGATACGTCTCGATATCAGGCTGTAGGCCCCGACACCGGGGAACAGATTGAACAGCACATCCGGAAAGCCCAGCTTCGCGCCTTTCTCGGCAATCACCACATGACTCGACAGCGCATATTCCAGGCCCCCACCGAGCGCATCCCCCTGAATCAGGGATAGTGTCGTGATATCCCGCTTCAGGCCCTGATAATTGCGCAAAAGGGTATCGATGCAGGCTTTGGCGTAATCGAAGATGCCCTGACGATCGCCCTGGCGAATCATCCGGCAGAAGAGCTCCAGATCGCCTCCGAGATTGAACACCCCGCTGCGGCTGGATGCGACAGCCAGATACCGTACACCCTGATAGGCCTTCTCCTGCTCGCATGTGGTAAACCAGTCGTTGATGTCGCGAACCAGCTGCCTAGTCACGCAGGGGCGCGGTTGCGGGTGCGTAATGTACCAGGCCAGTCCGTATTCCTCCTCATAATGGATATCCAGGGTCTCGTAGGTACCGCGATCGCCACCGTGAGCCAGCTTCAGATTATGTTGAGTGCGATGTTCCATCATTCTTCTCCTCATTTTTCATAGTCGGCCGCATGGAAAATGCGCCCGCTGGACTCAGGATGAACGCAAAAGGAACAAAACGTCAAATTTCCGACAAATCTCAGGCTGGACCCGGACCAGCTCTGGGAGGACCTGATCCTGTGGTAGAGCAATCCCGGTTGTGCGGGGAATCGGCATGCTCCAGCGCAACGACTAGCCGCTGACGCCGCCGGCCGACGATATCGAAATCCTCCCGATCCGCATTACGGACGAGCTGGACATCGGAGACTGAGCGCCGGCTTTCGGCTATCATTGCCGGGATGGGAGCGATTCGCGATTCGCATGCGATCCGCGTCGTCTGCTTCGATGCGGTCGGCACACTGCTGCACTTTGCCGAACCGGTGGCCGAGACCTACGGACGCATCGGCGCGAGCTACGGCCTGAACGCAGATATCCGGACCATCGATCGTCGCCTGAACACAGCCATTCAGCAGGCGTCACGGATTGTGGCGCCCGAGGGCGCAGACCCCGAAGCCTTTGAGCGGGCGTGGTGGCGGCGGATCGTTGCGCGTGCGTTCGATGTTCCCGAGCATGATGCCGCGCTTCAATCCTGCTTTGAGCAACTGTTCGCCCACTTCGCGACACCCGAAGCCTGGCGCATGCACAACGACCTGCCCGATCTTCTCTCCCGGCTCCAGCGCGACCAGTTCAGGCTGGCAATGTGCTCGAACTTCGACGGTCGTCTTCCCGGCCTTCTCGATGCACTCGGCCTTCATGCCTATTTCGACATCGTCATGACACCCCGCCTGGCTCGATGCCAGAAACCCGAGCCGGGCATCTTCCGGGCGATCGCGGAGGCGGCCGGCTTCGAGCCCCGGCAGTGCCTGCACGTCGGCGACCACGAAACCGAGGATCTGGAAGGCGCGCGGGCCGCAGGGTTCCGCGCTGCCAGGTGGACTCTGCCGCCGGATGCCGATCTGGAAGCCGCCGAGCGGGCCCTTCGCAAGCTGATTCTTGCGCGACCGATGGGCAAAGACTATGCGAACGCGGAGGAATGGCGTCAGGCCGCGATGCGGCGTGAATCGGGCATCGATGCCGAGGAAATGGCAGCCCGGCGCAGGGTGGCCGAGGCGCACAACCGCGAGCACGGCATCAGCGATGCGGATACGCTGGCCGACCAGGAGCTCTACATTCAGGGCAAGATGGAGCTGGACGAATACGAGGCCTATCTGCTGTTCAAGCACATGCCCCGCGATTAACCACTTGGCCTTTTCCGAGGGAAAAGGGCTATACTATTGTCATGAGGAACCGGCGCAGTGAATATGACGTGACCGACAGCGTCAACGTGACCGACCCGCGCGCTGTCTGCAGGGAGGTCTGCAGGCTCTATTCGGAGCTGTATCCTTCCGTGCCCCTCGCACCCCTTGAGCAGGCATTCGAGGACATGGAACGCCTGTTCCGTGGCGAGTACCGCGGCTATCTGGCCTGCGATGCACCGTATCACGATCTGCAGCATTCGCTGGATGTCACGCTGGCGATGATGCGGCTGATCCACGGCCATGAGCAGCAGAGCACCCGGGATGAGGCCATCGGACACTTCGGCGCGCTGCTCGGCATCATCTCGGCGCTGTTCCACGATTCCGGCTATATCCGGCGCTGGAGCGATTCCCGTCACGCCAACGGCTCGGAGTATACCAGCACGCATGTCTCCCGGGGCGGCCGCTTCCTGGCCGAATACCTGCCCACCCTCGGGCTCGGGCACGCGGTGACGATCTGCGCCCACCTGCTGCATTTCACCGGCTACGAGATGGCCGTCGCCGACATCCCGCTGGACGATGCCAGGCTGCGGCGGCTGGGCAAGATGATGGGCACGGCCGATCTGCTGGCCCAGATGTCGGATCGCTGCTATCTGGAGAAATGCCGCGACCGGCTCTATCCGGAGTTTGTCCTGTCGGGGCTGGCGTCGCCGCAGGCCCCGGGCGGCGGCTATTCCTCGCCCGAGGAACTGATGCACAAGACGCCGCTGTTCTTCTCGCATGTGAAGAAACGCCTGAGCCAGGACTTCCGCAACGTCCATCGCTTCCTCGAAACCTTCTTTGGCGCCGGCAACCTGTACATCAAGGAAATGCTCAACAACAACAATTATCTGAAGAAGGTTCTGGAAAAGGACGATCTCAGTCTGCTGCGGCGGAACCCGCCCTGGACGCTGAACCGCGAAATCCATCCGCCGACGCTGCCGCAGCTGTCCTGATCTTGCGCCGGTCCGCTTTGGCCGGGCAGGCTTGGCGGCATGTTCGAAGCTGGACTGATGCTGCTCTACGGCGCCGCGGTCGGGCTGATGGCCGGCACTTTCGGCGGCATCCTGGCCGCGCTGGCCGGCGTTGGCGGTGGCCTGATCTATGTTCCCGTGTTCTATGCGCTGATGCCGCACGGCGACGGCGTATCCCTGCCCGTACTGGGCAGCATGCTGGCCATCGTCCTCACCGGCGGCTTCTCCGCCCGCTCGCATCTCCGGCTCGGGCATGTGGATCGGAGAACGACTCGGGACATGGCGCCGTGGCTGATGCTCGGCGCCGCAGCCGGTCTCTGGAGCACCCTGCGCCTGCCCGAGGCCGTCGTTCTGGGCGCGCTGGCCTGCCTGGATCTATGGGTGGCGCTGGATTACGGCCGAAGCATCCGCCCCGGCATCTCGAACGTCGGGAGCCGGCTGAACCGGATGGCCGCACTGCCGATCGGCTATGTCTCGGGCCTGCTCGGCATCGGCGGCGGTACGATGCTCGTGCCGCTGCTGCGCCGCAGCCTGCCGCTGCGCCAGGCCGTCGGCACGTCGGCGATGTGCGGCGTGCTGATGGCCATCGGCGCCACGGTGATCAATCTCGCAGGAGAACCCCGCTGGCATGAACCCCTGGCCGGACAGGCATCCTTTCTTGCCGGAGCCCTGCTCGGCATCCTGCTGATCCTGCCGCGAACCACGCACTGGGCCGCCAGACTTCACGATCGGGTCGCCGAGAGCACGATGCGCCTGCTGCTCAAGGGCCTGTTCCTCGCCCTGGCTACCGGCCTCGGCCTCAGCGCCGTATGGCAAGGGTGGAGCAGTTAGAAGCTACACCAGCGGGCTTCCGGGCCGCTGCCAGGGAATCCTGCCACGGGATTCGATCGCAACCCGCATCACCAGCCCAAGGGCCGCCAGCATCGTCACCAGCGCCGAGCCGCCATAGCTGATGAACGGCAGCGGCACGCCGACGACGGGCAGAAGGCCGGAAACCATGCCGATGTTCACGGTGATGTAGAGCAAGAAGATCGAAGCCACGCCGATGCAGAGCAGGGATGCGAAGCGGCTGTAGGCTCGTCCGGCGATGACGATGATGCGCGCGACGAGCATGCCGTAGAGGAACAGCAGCAGGGCCACGGCCATGAATCCCCCCTCCTCGGCCAGCACCGAAAAGATGAAATCCGTGTGCTGCTCGGGAAGGAAATGCAGCCGCGCCTGTGTACCCTGCAGGAAGCCCTTGCCGAAAAGGCCGCCGGAGCCGATCGCAATCGTCGACTGGATGACATGATAGCCCGAACCCAGCGGATCGGACTGGGGATCGAGAAAGGTCAGCACGCGCTGCTTCTGGTAATCATGCATGAAATGCCAGAGCACGGGGGCTGCGGCCAACGCGGCCGCGACGGCATAGCCCAACCAGCGCCACGGCAGGCCGGCGGCCAGGATCATCGCCATGGCCGCAAACAGCAGTACCAGCGTCGTCCCAAGGTCCGGCTGAATGATGATCAGGCCCGCCGGCAGCGCGCTGACAGCCAGCGCCACGAGCAGAGGCTGCAGCCGGTTGGCTTCCCGGGTCGCAAACCAGCTGGCCAGCAACAGCATCAACGACCATTTCATCAGCTCCGAGGGCTGCAGATGCACAAGCCCCAGATTCAGCCATCGCCGGGCTCCCATCTGCACCTCGCCTACAAGCGGCACGAGCGCCAGCATGATCAGCGCCACGATATAGACCGGCCAGCTGAGCAGGCCAAAGACCCGAAGCGGAACGAAACACAGTGCCGCAAACGCCGACAGCCCGATCCCCCAGTAGATCAGCTGCTTCTTCCACAGCCCGACATCGCCCTGATGCACGGCGGCATACAGCGTCATCAGTCCCAGCGCGGCCAGACTCAGCAGGCTGGCCAGCAGAAGCCAGTCCACACCCCGCAGCTGTCTCATGCACCGCCTCCCCTGGCGACCTGGACCTCGCGCGCCCTCTGATGCTCCTCATACGCGGCGCGAATCACGGCAGCCGCCACCGGTGCCGCCGCGCTGCCGCCATGGCCTCCATGCTCGACAAACACCGCAAAGGCGATTTCGGGCTTGTCGAACGGCGCATAGCCCATGAACCAGGCATGATCCTTGTGCCGGTCCATTTCGGGGATCCGACCGGCATCCTCGTCCTGTGACATCGAGATCACCTGCGCCGTTCCGGTCTTGCCGGCCGCCTCCCATTCCAGGCCGCGCATATGCCAGTAGGCCGTGCCGTTCGGGGCATGGACCACGTCATGCATCGCGTTGCGGATGCGCTGCAGATGCTCGGGACTGACATCCACCTGTCTGAGCACCTGGGGCGGCGCCTCCTGATTCAGCCTGGGGCGCAGAATCTTTCCGCCATTGGCAATGGCCGCGGCCAGCCGCGCCATCTGCAGCGGCGTCACCGTCAGCGCCCCCTGCCCGATGGCCGTGATCATCGTCTCGCCGCGGAACCATTTCATCCGCCGGTGGCTGCCAGCTTGCCGGATCGCGGCCATCATGTTCGGCTGGTGCGTGGGAATGATGCCCCGGGACTCCGGCGAAAGCACAATGCCGGTCCGCTCGCCCAGCCCCCAGCGCTCGGCCTCATCGCTGATGGCCGCCATGCCGAGCTGATCCCCCAGCTCATAGAAATAGACATCGCAGGATTCGACGATCGCCCGGTGCAGACCGATCTGTTGATGCCCGGTTCGCTTCCAGCAGCGCAGCTTGCGGTCGGCCAGCTCCAGCGCCCCTTCACAGACGGTGCGGCCCGTGGCCAGCGGGATCTGCGCCCTGAGGCCGGCCAGCCCGGTGATCAGCTTGAACGTCGAGGCCGGGGGATAGGCGGCCTGCGTGGCACGATTGAGCAGCGGCTTGCGCGGATCCTTCAGCCAGGCCTGCCACTGCTCGCTTTCCAGTCCGGTGATGAAACGGTTGGTGTCATAGCCCGGCTTGCTGAGCATCGCCAGCACGCTGCCATCGCGCACGTCCAGCACGACCACGGCTCCGGTCCTTTCCCCGAGCGCCTGGGATGCCGCCTGCTGAATCGCGGCATTGACCGTCAGCCTCAGTTCGCGGCCCATCTCGGGTGGCTGCTTGCTGAGCACGGAGATTCGCCGGCCATGCGCATCCACCTCCTCCTGCTGCGATCCCGGCTTGCCGTGAAGAAGCGCTTCAAAGGCGCGCTCCACACCGGTGCGGCCGATGAACTCGGTGGAAAGATAGCCCTTTCTGAGATCATCCCTTCTGGCCAGCGACAGATAGCCGATCAGATGCGACATCGTCGGCCCGTAGGGATAGTAGCGATAGCTGCCGCCCTGCACATCGATACCGCTGGTGTGGTGCAGCCTCGCCGCAATCGGCGCGACCGTTTCCCATGTCAGCTTGTCGTCAAGCAGTACCGGCCGGTCGGGTCGGGCATGGCGGATGCGTTTGCGGATCTTGTTCAGCTTGCTGCCGCTCCAGCCCAGCGACTTCGCCAGCTTCTGCAGGCTGCGATCGATATCCTCGACCCGCTCGGGGATCATGATGACCTGATAGGCGATGCGATTGACCGCGAGCGGCCGGCCGCGGGCATCGACGATCTCGCCGCGCACCGGCAGCAGCGGCACGACATTGATGCGATTGCGGTCCGCCTGCTGGGCCAGTTTCTGATGCTCGACCCACTGCAGGTGCAGGATATGCGCCGCCAGGATGCCGAGCAGGAGCAGCAGCATGCCATGAAAGAAGATCAGCCGGATATCGAACCGGCGCCGGCAATCAAGCTGCGTATGCATAGCGTTGCGTCAGCCCGTACCATGCGGCCACGCTCAGGCAGACCGTCAGCAGCCAGGCCGCGATGCCCCAGCCGGCCAGCAGCAGGGGTCCGGTGGCCAGAAACATCAGCACCAGCCGCTGCGGCAGACCGGGGCCGAGACGTTCGTCGAGATAGATCAGCAGCAGCGGCATCAGGGCCACCACCGGTAGGCAAACGGTCAGCGACCAGTGCAGCATCAGATCATGCATCGCCACGCCCGGAATCACCCAGACCCAGTTGCCGCGATGCGCCAGCAGGCTGCCGAGCAGGATGGACAGGGCCCAGTCGGGCTGCACCATCGCGCCGGCGAAGGCGAGATTGAAGCTCGCGCCCAGCCAGGCCAGAAACAGCGTCACGACCGCCGTCATGGCCTGGCCTCCGATTCTTCGGTATCCGGCCTGCGGTGCGAGGCCACGGCCAGCCAGTTGTCCCGCTGCCAGTGCGCCACCGGTTCGGCATCCACATCGACAAACAGGCGTCCCGGTACCGGCCGGATGGCCGTAATCCTCGCTGCGGCAATGCCCGGCGGAAACAGCCCGCCGGCGCCGCTGGTGTAAAGCACCGCTCCGGGCTTCGGCGCCTGGTCCCTTGGAATGAAGCTGATCTTCAGGCTGTTGCCCTGACCGCGCAACAGCGCGGCCAGCGAGGTGCCGGGTATCGTCACCGGCACGGCCACGGACGCATCGAGAATGGTCCGCACCGTGGCATGCATCCCGGTCTGGCTGTCGATGACGCCGACCAGGCCTTCACTGGAAACGATCACATCGTCGGGAGCAACGCCCCGCACCTGCAGCAGGATGCGCTGACTCATCGCATCGGGGCTGCGGCCGCGCACCTTGGCCGCATGCCAGCGATAGCCGGTGATGCCGGAGATATCGAGGATGCGGCGCAGCTGCCGGTTTTCCTCGCGCAGGCTTTCGGCCTCCTGGATCAGCGCCGCCTGCTGTTCGGCCCGGCGGCGCAGGCGTTCATACTCGGCCTGTAGCCGGCTTCGCTCCTGAAACCAGAGGCTGAAGGACTGCCACCATTGCACCGGCGCATACAGCGCCTCCAGCGCCGGAGAGGCCGAGAGCATCGCCCAGGAACCGAGCTGGGCCCGGCCCAGCAGGGCCAGGGCCAGTATCAGACATGCGCCAATCAGCCACAGCCGGTAACGACGCCGGAACATGCGGCCTTATTCCTCGAACAGAACGCCCCGCATCTGATCCAGCTCTTCGAGCACGCGACCGCTGCCGAGCACCACGCAGTCCAGCGGGTTTTCGGCCACCGTCACCGGCAGCCCGGTTTCCTCGCGCAGCAGCTGATCCAGACCGACCAGCAGGGCGCCGCCGCCGGTCAGCATGATGCCCTTGTCGACGATATCGGCGGCCAGCTCCGGAGGCGTGCGCTCCAGACAGACCTTGACCCCCTCGACAATCGCATTCACCGATTCGGTCAGCGCCTCGAGGATCTCGGAATCGTCGAGCACGAGATTCTTCGGCACGCCGTTGATCAGGTCACGGCCCTTGACCTCCATCTCCCGGCGCGTTTCCTGCGGGTAGGCGCTGCCGATCTCCATCTTGATCTTCTCGGCGGTCGGCGCACCGACGAGCAGGCTGTACTTGCGACGCAGGTGATTGATGATCGCATCATCCATCTTGTCGCCGCCGACACGCACCGAACGCGAATAGACAATGCCGCCATAGGAGATCACGGCGATCTCGCTGGTGCCGCCGCCGATGTCCACGACCATCGAACCGGAGGCCTCGGTGACCGGCAGATCGGCGCCGATCGCGGCCGCCATCGGCTCCTCGATCAGATACACCTCGCGGGCACCCGCCGAAAGCGCCGACTCGCGGATCGCACGGCGCTCCACCGGCGTGGAGCCGTAGGGCACGCAGATCACGATGCGCGGATGGATGCCCCAGGTCCGGTTGTGCACCTTGCGGATGAACTGCTTGAGCATCGCCTCGGTGACGACGAAGTC
>CAZDLB010000023.1:0-19512 GCA_964505995.1 uncultured Zetaproteobacteria bacterium | reverse complement strand
ATCCAGGTCGAGCATCCGGTGACCGAATGGATCACCGGCGTGGATCTGATCGAATGGCAGATCCGCGTGGCCGCCGGCGAGGCCTTGGCCTTCTCGCAGCAGGACATCAAGAAGAAGGGGCATGCGATCGAATGCCGCATCAATGCCGAGCATCCGTTCAAGTTCACGCCATCGCCCGGAACGGTGGAGCTCTACCATGCCCCGGGCGGGCGCAGCGTGCGCGTGGATTCGTTCATCTATACCGGTTATCGCATCCCGCCGCACTACGACTCGATGATCGGCAAGATCATCACGCATGCGCGCACGCGCGAGAAATGCATCCGCCGCATGCAGCGCGCCATCGACGAGCTGGTGATCCTGGGCGTGACGACGAATCAGGAGCTGCATCAGCGGCTGCTGGCCAATCCCGGCTTCCAGAATGCCGATTTCAACATCCACTTCCTGGAACGCTGGCTCAGCCAGATGCATCTGTAGCCCCTTTGATGCAAAAAGGCCGGAATTTCGATTCCGGCCTTTTTTCTGCGTTCTCCGAATCAGACGCCCGAATACTGGGCATGCACCTCTCTGGCATGCATGTTCGGCAGCTTGTTCAGCGCGGCGATCAGCGCCTTCGCGCTGGCCACGACGATATCGGTATCCGCACCCTGGCCGTTGACGATGCGATCGCCATCCTGTAGGCGCACCGTCACCTCCCCCTGCGCATCGGTGCCGGCGGTGATGGCATTGACCGCATACAGGAGCAGCCTGCCATTCGGCTCCACCAGTGAATTGATGGCCTTGAAGGCCGCATCCACCGGACCGTCGCCCTCGGCCGTGGCCTTGTGAAGATGGCCCTCGATCTCCAGCTCGACGGCCGCCACCGGGGTATCGCCGGTGCCGGAGGCCGCATGCAGACTGACCAGCTTCACGCGTTCGGAATCCACCTCCGAATCGCCGGAAAGGATGGACATCAGATCCTCATCGAAGATGTCCTTCTTCTTGTCGGCCAGCACCTTGAAACGCTCAAAGACCGTATTGAGCTGCTCACCGTCAAGCTCCACCCCCAGCTCGGCATAGCGCGCCTTCAGGGCAGCACGCCCCGAATGCTTGCCCAGCACCATGCGGTTCGTCGTCCAGCCCACCGATTCCGGGGTCATGATTTCGTAGGTCTTCTGATGCTTGAGTACGCCATCCTGGTGAATGCCGGACTCATGCGCAAAGGCGTTGGCGCCGACGATGGCCTTGTTCGGCTGGATCGGCATGCCGGTGATCTGGGATACCAGTTTCGAGGTCGGCACGATGCGGGTCGTATCGACCCCGGTCTCGATATCGAAGCGATCGGAGCGCGTCCTGAGAATCATCACGATCTCCTCCAGCGACGCATTGCCGGCGCGCTCGCCCAGGCCATTGATCGTGCATTCGACCTGCCGCGCGCCGTTGATCACGGCCGCAATCGAATTGGCAACCGCAAGCCCCAGGTCGTTGTGGCAGTGCACCGAAAAGATCGCCTGATCGGCATTGGGCACGCGCTCGATGAGCTGACGGATGCGCTCGCCAAACTCCTCGGGAATCATGTAGCCGACGGTGTCCGGAATATTGATCACGCGCGCGCCGGCCGCGATCGTCGCCTCAACGATGCGGCAGAGAAAGTCGAGATCGCTGCGACCGGCATCCTCGGCCGAGAACTCGACCTCCGGCGCCAGCGAGCGCGCCAGCTTCACGGCCTCCACGGCGCGCTTAAGCACCTGTTCCGGGCTCATGCGCAGCTTGGCCTGCATGTGGATCGGGCTGGTGGCGATAAAGGTGTGGATGCGGCCACGATCGCCGGCCGGGGCAACGGCCTCGGCCGCCCGTCGGATATCACGCTCGGCGGCCCGCGCCAGTCCGGCAATGCGGGCATGCGCGACCTCCCCGGCGATGCGGTGCACGGCCTCGAAATCGCCCGGCGAGGCGATCGGGAAGCCGGCCTCGATGATGTCGACGCCCAGCGCATCCAGCGCATGGGCCACGCGCAGCTTCTCGTCGATGTTCATCGAACATCCCGGCGACTGCTCGCCATCGCGCAGGGTCGTATCAAAGATGTGCAGGCGTTCTGCCATGTCTGGCCTCCTTGGTTCGCGGGCGGATCAGCATTCCCTCAAGCGTGCCAACAAAAAAGCCGCGGAAAAAAACCGCGGCCCGTACATCCTCGCTGAAGCGCTTCAGCCGATGCACAGGCGGCGTCGCAGCAGAAGCAGCGACGGCAGGGCGGGAGAAGGAAATCCGGTCGTCATGCGACAAATTAGACCACCGAGTCCGGCCAGCGTCAATGCGAAGAATCCCGGCTCTGCTCCCCGCCTTTTGAGGATTCGGAAGCCGCCTGCGCGGCCCGACGACGCTTGAGGCGGCGACGAAGCATGCGGTAATGCTGCAGGCGCCGATGCTGCCACGCGCTGAGCATCGGCCCGTGCAGGACATAGGCCAGAAAGACCGCAAATGGCACGCGGTACGGAAAGGCCATGACCAGCCCGCTGATCACAATGAAAAAGACGAGAAAGCCGCTGGTCGTGCGCCGGCGGTGCAGATCGATGTCCTTGCCCGAGATGAAGCGCACATTGCTGACCATCAGCCAGGCCAAGGCCAGCGACAGCCCCAGCCACAGCCACGGCTGGGGGTCGAGATTCATGTCCGCATAAAACAGCACGCCGGAGGCGATCAGCAGCGCCGATCCCGGTGTCGGCAGCCCCGTGAAATAGCGCTTGTCGTGTTTCTCCAGCTGCACATTGAAGCGCGCCAGCCTCAGCGCAGCACACGCGGCAAGGAAAAAGGCGCCAAGCCAGGCCAGCTTGTGCAGATCGCTCGGCAGATGTACCAGCGCCCAGAGATAGACCAGCACCGCCGGAGCAATGCCGAAGGACAGCATGTCGCACAGGGAATCGTATTCCGCGCCAAAGGCCGTTTCGGCATGCAGCAGGCGCGCGACCCGGCCATCGAGCATGTCGAAGATCGCAGCCACGACGATGGCCCATGCAGCCAGCTCGAATCGCCCCTGTATCGCCGCGATCAGCGAATAGAAGCCGGCGAACAGGCCCATGCTGGTGAACAGACTGGGCAGCACATAGAGGCCGCGCCGGGACCGGGATTCACGCATCAGGCTCATCCCCGGAGGCATCGGGCCTGGAGGCCAGGATGGTCAGGCCCGCATGGACATGGTCGCCCACCGCGACCTTCAGCTCGTAGTCGGGCGGGATCTCGCAATTGACCCGTGAACCGAAGCGGATCATGCCGATGCGCTGCCCGGCCCGGACCCGGTCCCCGACATCGACATAGCTGACGATTCGACGGGCGAGCAGGCCGGCGATCTGGGTAAAGGCGATCGTCCGCCCGTCCGCTGCGCGCATCTCGAAACGGTTGCGTTCGTTCAGCTCGCTGGCCTCGGGGAAGCTGGCGTTGACGAACCGACCGCGGGTGAAATCCATCGCGGTGATCTCGCCGCTGATCGGCGCGCGATTCACATGCACATTGAAGACATTCATGAAGATATCGACGCGCAGCACATCGCCGATCCGCTCGGCCGTCACCACCTTGCCATCGGCCGGGGCAATATACAGCCCCTCGCCCTGCGGCGTATCGCGTTCGGGATCGCGGAAGAAATTGAGCATGAAAAGCAGCAGCCCGAGCAACAGCCATGCGGCCATCATCCAGCCCAGCGCAAAACAGCCGGCACAGCCCAGCGCAACCGGAATCAGAAAGGGCCAGCCCTGCGGCGAAAATGGCAGGCGCCCACGCGGGCGCCCGGTCAAGGCTTTGGAATCGTTCATGCGCCAAGCCTAGCGGCTTGTGCAGGCCGACCCAAGCGCAAGCTGCCGGGCAAGGATGACAATCACGTTTCTTCGGCTACACTTGCCTTATGGCCATGACCGACGATGAACTGCTGCTGGTCTATCAGGACCTGCATCGGGTGTTCCCCGAGGATCTGCACATTGCCCGACCGCTGATCCAGATGCTGCAGAAGCGGGATGAAACGGAAAAGGCGCGTGATCTGGCCCTGACGATGGCCCGGCGCATGCTCGCTTCCGGCCGCGGCACGCATGCGCTGGGGTTTCTCGCGATCTGCGAACAGCTGGATCATCCGGAAAAGGCCGAGATCGACGCGCTGGCCAACATGGCACGCATCACCGGCAGCGGCCCGGTCGAGGTGGACAGCGAGAAAGGCCACAGCTTCGCGCTGATCGAACAGCTCTCCGATTCCGAGGCAATGGATTTCCTGCGTCAGGGACGCCTCATTCAGGCGAAAGCCGGTGAAGATATCGTCCGCCAGGGCGAGGAGAGCAAGACCTTCTACCTCATTCTCGAAGGCGAGGTGGATGTTCATATCCTGATGGAGGACGGAAGGGACGATCATCTCTCCATCCTCAGGGCCGGCCACTTCTTCGGCGAGTTCGCCTGCGTCTACAAGCTGCCACGCTCGGCCATGGTCACGGCGCGCGAAGACTGCCTGCTGCTCGAGTTCTCGGACCTGGCCGTTTCCCAACTGATGCAGCGCTTCCCGATCGCGGGCGAATACCTGATGCGCACGGTTCAGGCGCGCATGATCCATGCGATGACCCATGGGCATCCGGCCTTTGCCGAACTGCCCGAAGCCGATCGCCGCTGGGTGGCCGAGGAATCGCGCGTGCGCGAGTTCGCGCCGGGAGAAATCGTTCTGGATGATGAACACAAGCCGAACTGCTGCTGCATCATCCTGTTCGGCGAATTGCAGGCCGAACGCGTACAGGGTGAGAAGCGGATGCAGCATACGCTGACTCCCGGAGACATGTTCGGCGATGTCAGCCGCTATATCCAGCTTCCGCGGGGCACCCGCGTGACGGCCAGCAGGCATGCGCTGATCTGCTGCATCCCCGGCGAAATCTTCCACTCCTTCATGAATGCCTATGCCTCGTTCGAGCAATGGGTGGAGCCGCATGGCGAGGCGCATCACCAGAAGCTGAACCTGCCGCTGGAGGAATGGGACATGTCCTGATCCGGCTCGCGCCGGGTCTAGAAATACCAGTCCAGCCTCAGGGCATACAGCGCAGCCATCGGGCCGAACTCGCTTGCCGCATCGCCGCCGGGCAGCTGCGCCAGCAACGTCAGATCCGCATTCGCCGTCATCGACCAGCGCAGAGCGGGAGCGACGAACCAGCCCGGCCGCTCCATATCGGCCATCGCCAGCATTTCCGCCCGCCAGAGCGGCGTCAGATCATAGCCTGCACTGAGGCCGAACAGCTGATGCGAACGGCTCACCAGCCGGTCGGGTCCCGGACCGGGACGCGAGTTAAGAAAATATTCGACCGCCAGATAGAGCCCCTGCGGAAACAGGGCAGCATAAAAGGTGTTGTCCACGCCGACGACGAGCTGGGAAAAACCGGGGAGCGAGCCACCGTCCGATCCCATCCATTCCAGCCGTGCAGTCGCATCGCCGAGATTGCCGGTGAGATCCAGGCCCAGTACCCGCTCCTCGCCGATACCGACGGCCATGACGGCGACATCGGTCTGGCCGAAGGTGTCCTGCCAGCGCAGCGCGAGCTTGCGCGAAACGCCCCGCGATGCACGCCCCGGGGCGGCGATGGCCTGAAGGCTGCCGGCCAGGCCATAACGCCACTGCACATCCAGCGCATCAACCCCGAGCTTCTGTTCCGGCTCCAGCGCGGTGGGTTGAACGGGGTTGAAGCGATCCGTCGGATTCCAGATGCGCCCCGATCCCCAGGCGATGCGCTGACGCCCCAGCGTCAGTCGCAACGAGTCCGAGTCATACTGCAGCCATCCCCGGTACAGGCTGTGCTTCCAATCCAGGCTCGCGCTCTGATGAAGGCTGGCCGTGGCATCCATCCAGGTCGGTTCGGGCAGGCTTCGCGCAACGGCAAACCGCGGGTCCCGAACCGCCGCGCCCCAGATCAGCTCATGATCGTAAGCCAGATGCAGACGCCAGCCGCCATGCTGATGATCCGCCTCCAGCCGCAGACGGGTCAGCGCCGTCCAGCCCCGCTGCCCGCGTGTATCCTCCGCCTCGATGCCCAGGGCATTAAGCTGGCCGGACATCTCCAGCGTTTGAGCCAGCCCCGGACAGAGAAGCAGGCCGCAAAGAAGCAGAACGGCGCAAGCGGCGTGCGACATCCCGCTATCTTCGCTCCACGGCGGCGATGGCGCCATCCTGCATCGTGATCAGGGTCCGGGCCGAGGCGATGACGGCCGGATCATGGGAGGCGATCACGAAGGTCGTGCCGCGCCTCTCGTTCAGGGAACGCATCAGCTCCATCAGATCCTCGCCCGTATGCGAATCCAGATTGGCCGTCGGTTCATCGGCCAGGATCAGATCGGGCTCGGCCGCCAGCGCCCGGGCTACGGCGACGCGCTGCTGCTGCCCGCCGGACATCTGATCGGGGCGACGGTGCTCCAGCCCTTCCAGGCCGACCTCGGCCAGCCAGCGGTCGGCCAGAGCCAGCCGCTGTTTCCGGTCCATGCCGCGAAGCTGCAGCACATAGGCCACGTTCTCGCGCGCCGAGAGCACACGGATCAGGTTGTAGGCCTGGAACACGAAACCGACATGATGCAGCCGGAAATCGGCCCGCTCGCCACGGCTCATGGCCAGAAGATCGCGGCCGGCGATGCTCAGCCGGCCCGCATCCGGCCGGTCCAGCGCGCCCAGCATGTTCAGCAGGGTCGTCTTTCCCGAGCCCGAACGCCCCGAAAGCACGACAAACTCGCCACTCGCAACCTCCAGATCGACATGGTCGAGCGCGGCCACCCGCGTTTCGCCGCTGCGATAGTATTTCTCCAGCCCTTGCGCCTGAATCAGCTGCTGCATCTAGATACTCCTCAGAGCCGCCGCCGGCTCCAGTCTCGCCGCCTTGATCGCCGGAAGACACCCGGCCAGCACCGCCCCGATCAGCGTCGCCCCGAGGATGCGCAGGCAGCTGTCGGCGAGCAACAGCGGATGCACGACCGGGTCCATGTACATGAAGGAAAAGGCCTCGGCGAACCGCGAAAGGTCGATGCCTTGCTCGCCGAACCACAGCGAAAGCCCGGCGCCGAGCAGGAAGCCGAGCACCGAACCGATGGCGACCAGAATCACCGTTTCCCAGATGACCATCGCAAACAGCTGCGGCTGGCCTACGCCCAGCGCCCCCATCAGACCGAATTCGCGTGTGCGTTCATGCAGGCTCATCAGCATCGTGTTCAGCACCTCGGCCAGCACGATGATGATGACGATGGCCAGCACGATCCAGGTGTAGGCATCGGCGAAATCGGCCCACTGCTGCGCCATCGGGTCGATCTCGCTCCAGCTCAGCACCTCCAGCCCCTGCCCCGCAAGGCTGCTTCGGAGCGCATCGGCAAGCGGCTGCACCGCCTCGAAGCTGCGCGCCCGGATCACCAGATCGGTGATGCCCTCGCCCATGCCAAGCCAGCTCTGCGCCGTGCCCAGCGGCACCAGCGCCATCATGTCATCGACATCCATCACGCCGGAATGAATCAGGCCGCGCACGCGGAACACCTCGGAAGCGATATCGCCTCCGGGCATCGCCGCCATCAGCACCAGCTTGTCCCCGATGCCGATATCCAGACGGTCGGCCAGTCCGTCCCCGAGAACGGCGTCGTGCCGGTCGCCATCGCGCAGCCAGCGGCCCTGATCAAGAAAGCCGGCCAGTCGGCTCAGGCGCTTTTCGCCGGAGGGCTCGATGCCGTAGATCAGCGCCCCGCCATTGGCGCCGGCGCTCGAAGCCAGCCCCGAAACCCGGAGGCGCTGAACCACCTGCGCGATCTCGGGCCTTGCCTGCAGCTGCCGCTTCAGCGCCAGCGGATGCTCCAGATGCTGCGAAAGCCTGCGGCTCTGCTCGAACCCTTCGGCATGGATCTGGATATGGCCGGTGACGGTCAGCGCGAAATTGGTCTTGATCTGCTGCATCCAGCCATCATCCATGGCCGAGAGGAAGGTCAGTGCGCCGATGCCGACCGCCAGCCCCGCGGCCGTCAGGGCCGTTCGCAGCGGATGCAGCCAGAGATTGCGCCAGCCAAGCTTCAGATAGATGCCGAGATCAGACATGATGGATCGCCTCGACCGGCTCCAGCCGGGCCGCGCGCAGCGCCGGCCAGATGCCGGCCAGCAGTGCAGCCACCAGAACGGCGACGACGGTATCGGCCAGATGATCGGTATTGATCTCGGTGTGGACCACCGGATCGACATAGAAGCGCGAGATGGTGTCCATCTCACGGCTCAGATCGATGCCGGCGCCATGAAAATGCCCGACGAGAGCCAGGCCGATGAGCGTGCCGACGCCGATGCCGATCAGGCCCAGGATCGCCGACTCGCTGAGGACCATGCCCGCCAGTCTCCTCCGGCTGCAGCCGAGCGCCAGCATCACGCCGAACTCATGGATGCGGTCAAGCATGCTCATCAGCACCGTGTTCATGATCCCCGCGGCGACGATGATCAGCACGATGGACAGAAAGATATAGTAGAAGCCATTCTCCAGATCCACCCACTGCTTCATCATCGGATACATGTCGTACCAGCGCAGCACCTCGTAGCGCTCATCCAGCGCCTGCCGCAGCCTGGCCGTCACCGCTTCGAGCTGCTGAGGGGAAAGCTGCACGACCCACTCGGACACCTCCCCCTCCATGCCGAGCATCCGCTGCATGAAGGGCAGCGGAATGATAGCCAGACCGCGGTCGATGCCCATTTCACCGCTGTCGATGATGCCGACCAGACGGAACTTCTCGGCCGCCAGGGAATGGAACCGGTCCTCGGTCAGGACCACCAGCTCATCCCCGACCTCAAGCCCCAGATTGCGCGCCGTCGTCCGTCCGAGAATGCATTCGGGAACATGGCCGGATCCGAAAAAGCGGCCACGACTGATCTTGGACGCGATCTGCGTCGTCCGCGTTTCGCGCACCGGATCCATCCCCAGAAGGATCAGGCCCTCGCTGGTTTCCTCGCCGGCGGCCAGCGCAAAGGTGCGCAGGCGGCCCGTGTACTGCAGCCCCATGTTCTCGAGCAGCCGGCGCACCGCCTCAGCGTCCGGAACCGTTCGCGTCAGCTTCGGATGCCGGAAAAAGTCCGCCGCATGCACCTGCAGGCTGCCGACGATCATCTGCTGCAGATTGCGCATCATCGCATTGTGCACGCCGTCGTTGAATCCCCAGAGAAACAGCAGCGACGCCAGGCCGACAGCCACGGCGGACACGGTAATCAGACTGCGCCGGGCATTGCGTACGATGTTGCGCCAGGCCAGCAGCAGCATCAGGGCTCCGGACGGCGCAGATGGGCGCGCGTGAACACGCGATCGGGGATCGGTACATCGAAGCGGATCGACTCCAGCAGCATCACCGTGCGCTTGCCCTTCGCATCCTCCCCGCTCAACGGCTGCATGATCCAGCGCGTCGGAATGCGCCGCCCATCCATCGGACGGACCTGATCGAAGCTCAGATGGCGGATATGCCGCCCGTGCTCGTCGTAATAGTCATCGGCCAGCGGAATGCCGTCGCTGCCGATGGTGTGCAAGATCTTGCCCCAGACGACGGCCACATCGGGCTTCGGAATCGATTCGATGATCACCTTTTCGGCATCGCGATGAATCAGGCGGTGATGATAATCGTTGACCACCGACTCCATCTTCACCAGATCATCGTTGGTGAAGTCCGAGCCCATCCAGGAGGACAGCATCATCGACGGCGGGATGCGGATGTCCCGCTCCAGCTTCGGCAGATACATCCACAGGTTGGACCCGTCCTTCAGCCATGTGGTATCGCGATCCTTCCTGGGCTCCAGGATGCGGATGAAGAAGCGCTTCCGGCTGCGATCATCCCAGGCGTCGAGCCGCACCGAGCGCTGCCATTCCGGGGTTTCGATGCGCATCGTATAGCGCGCGATGCTGGTCTCCGAGCGCATGAGCTGCTGCACCTTGCGCACCAGCTCGCGGGCCTCGGGATCATCCTTCAGCTCGACCTGCTGGCCAGGCTGTTCCACCGCATCAGCCGTCAAGGCTCCCATCCAGGACAGGCATAGCAACCCGACAAGAATCCATCGCATGGTATCGAGTGTAGCCGCAAGCCAGAAAATGGAAAGCATTCGAGCGCCTGCCGAAATCCCGCGAAGCTGCTAGCCTTGGCGGCAACGACAGTTTCACCCGCATGGCGCCCGCATGGCCGGGCCCTGCATGAACGGAGAATGTATGCCAGAACGTGAGGATTCGCCGCTGACCTTTCCCTGTCGCTTTCCGATCAAGGTCATGGGCGTCAACGCGCCCGGCTTTGAGAACGAGATCGTCATGATAGCCCGGCGCCACATCCCCGATCTCGGCGAGGGTGCAATCGCCAGCCGCGCCAGCCGCAATGCCCGCTACCTTTCCGTCACCATCACCTTCACCGCCACGAGCCGCGAACAGCTCGATGCGCTGTACCTGGATTTCAACGCACACCCCATGGTGCGGATGGTGCTCTAGCCTTATCGCCGGATTCGTGGCAGCATGGCCATGCAGGAGGGAGGATGATGGCAGCGCCCGAATACCTGATCCCGAAGAGGAAGCGCCCGCTCTGGCCGCAGGAGGTCGACGTGCTTGCCGTGGAAGCGGCCGACATGGTCGAAATCCCGCTTCTGGGATGGGTCGCAGCCGGCCGACCGGTGGATCTCTGCGAGCAGGATGAACGGGTCTGTGTACCGGCCAGCATGGTGCGCAAGGACTGCTATGCGCTGCGGGTGCGCGGCAACTCGATGATCGACGACAACATCCAGGATGGCGACATCATCATCGTCGAAAAGCGCGCCACGGCCGAGAACGGCCAGTCCGTCGTGGCCATGATCAATGGCGAGCGCGTCACGCTGAAGCGATTCTATATCGAACGGGACGGCATCCGGCTGCAGCCGGCCAATCCCGACATGGAACCGATCATGCTGCGAAACGAGGAGATTCAGATCCTCGGCATCGTCATGGGCGTGATCCGCAGGCTTGCCGCCGAACCGTGATGCCGGACACAGCCGCCTCGACCTTCCCTGCCAGGCTTCGCAAGCGTAACCCAATATCCGATAAGGGGGATATCATGAAACGACTCATACTCACCACTCTCGCCGCTCTGGGCCTGATCTGGACCGGACTGGCCCAGGCCGATGAAACCGTATCCATCAAGGTCGGCTACATGATTCTGTCGCCCTCCGGCCAGTTCGGCGCCACAACGGGCGGACCCATTACCGCGGCCGGCAAGATTGATCTGCAGAACGACCTTGGCTTCAAGGACAGCAAGCAGCCAATCGGCGAGATCGCGCTGCAGTTTGGCGATTCCAGGCTTTCCGCCGGCTTCGTGCCGCTGACCTTTGACGGCGCCGGCACGATCCAGCGCACGATCACCTACAACGGCCAGACCTTTACCGCCGGCAGCAATGTCACAAGCTCTCTCAAAGCCGACATCTTCGATCTGGGCTACACCTATTATCTGGTGAACATGGATGATCTGCCCTCGCGGGCGCAGCTGGGCATCGAAGCCGCGGTAAAACTGGTCAATGCCAAGACCAGCATGAGCGGCGCGCCGTCGAAGAATGCGACTGTGCCGATTCCGACGATCGGCCTGCGTGGCCGCATCGCGCTGGCCGACTTTGTCGGCATCACCGGCCGCGTCGGCTATCTGGGCTACTCCGGCAACAGCTTCACCGACATCGAGGGACAGCTGGAGTTTTCGCCGCTGCCGACGCTCGGCATCTATGCCGGCTACCGTCAGATCCAGCTGAAGGTGGACAGCTCCGGCGTCTTTGCCGATACCACCTTCAAAGGGCCGTTTGCCGGGGCCTTCTTCCGCTTCTGACCCTGGCGCGGCATGATGCCCGGATCCGGAAAAGGGAGGCATGACCTCCCTTTTCTGTTTTATGTTGCAATTTCAATGGGTTCTGCTATTCTGCTGCTGTAGTACATTATTTCAGGCGCCTATCTCATAAGGGATATGTCCGACGGGAGGCTCATCATGCGCTGGATTTCGATGCTCTTGGTCATGCTGTTTCCGGCTGCCGCGATGGCCGCCACGTCTGCAGCGCCCAAGGCCGCTCCGACAGAGGAGAGCACTGCCGTTCCCGATGCGATGGGACATATGGTCAAGGCGCCGGAGATCGATTTCGCCAACCTGCGGGATCCGTTCCAGTCCTATCTGGCGCTGGTCGCCCAGCGCGGCCGTGCCGCCCTGCTCGAGCGCCAGCATCGCCTGAGCAACCGCGAACGCGAGGTGCTGGAAAACTTCGACCTGGCCACGCTGAAGCTGGTCGCGATCTTCAAGCGCGGCGAGGATCGCGTGGCGATGATTCAGGACGCCACCGGCAAGGGCTACATCGTGCGCCGCGGCAACTACATGGGCAAGAACAACGGCCGCATCGAGAAGATCGACGATGACACCCTCTATCTGGTCGAACAGGTGCTCAATCCCGCCGGCGACATCACCGAACGTCAGGTCACGCTGACGCTGAAAGAAGTCAACGAATAAAGCGCCGCATCCGAAATGTCGCGCATGAGCGCCGATGAGGTGCGTCGGTTCTTCGAGATTCTGCGCTCGAACAATCCCGAGCCCCGGACCGAACTGAACTACAGCAACGATTTCGAGCTGCTGGCCGCCGTCATGCTCTCGGCGCAGTCCACCGATGTTGGCGTCAACAAAGCCACGGCGAAGCTCTTCCCCGTAGCCAACACGCCGGAAGCCATGCTCAGGCTCGGCGAGGAGAAGCTGAAGTCCTATATCTCGTCGCTCGGCCTGTACAACAGCAAGGCAAGACACCTGATCCAGGCCTGCGACATGCTGGTGAAGAAGCATGGCGGCAAGGTGCCCAGAACCCGCACGGAACTGGAAGCGTTGCCGGGCGTCGGCCGCAAGACGGCCAATGTCGTGCTCAATGTGCTCTATGGCGAGCCGACGATGGCTGTGGATACGCATATCTTCCGCGTCGCCAACCGCACGGGCCTGGCGCCGGGAAAGACCCCGCTGGAGGTCGAAAAGCGACTGATCCGGCGCGTGCCGCCGGAGTTCATGAAGCATGCACACCACTGGCTGATCCTGCACGGCCGCTACACCTGCACGGCCCGAAAGCCCCGCTGTCATGCGTGCCCGGTGGCCGAGCTGTGCCACTGGCCGGAAAAAACCAGCGCGATAGTCTAGAGCGCGGCCGGCAGCCGCCTTGCCGGCCGGAAGAATCACGATACCGGAGGATGCCCATGAGCCAGGCTATTGATTCGATTCTGCACGAGGAGCGCGTCTTCCCTCCCCACCCCGACTTCGCCGCCAGGGCCCGCATCCAGCCGGATATGCTCCGGCAGCTGCATGCCAAGGCCGAGCAGGACTTCGAAGGCTTCTGGGAGGAGCAGGCGCGCGAGCATATCCGGTGGCAGGTGCCGTTCACGCGCGTGCTGGATGATTCGCGCGCGCCGCACTATGCCTGGTTCGACGACGGCCGGCTCAATGTCTCCTACAACTGCCTGGATCGCCACCTGGCGGAGCATGGCGACCGCACAGCGATCCTGTTTGAGGGCGAACCCGGCGATGCCCGCGCAATCACCTACCGCGAGCTGCATGCCGAGGTCTGCCGGCTGGCCAACGCGCTGAAGGAACAGGGCATCGGCAAGGGCGACCGCGTGATCATCTACATGCCGATGATTCCCGAGGCCGTCGTCGCGATGCAGGCCTGTGCCCGCATCGGCGCGATCCATTCGGTGGTGTTCGGCGGCTTTTCGGCCGAATCGCTGCGCGATCGCATCAACGACGCCGGCGCGCGCATGATCATCACGGCCGACGGCGGCCATCGCGGCGGCCGGATCGTCGAACTCAAGGCCGCCGTCGACGCGGCCCTGGAGAGCGGCTGCGCGAGCGTGGAAAGGGTCATCGTCTTCCGGCGCACCGCCCACGAGATCGACATGCACGATGAGCGCGACCTGTGGTGGCACGATGTCGTCGAGGGCCAGGCCGCCGCCTGCGAGCCCGAATGGGTCGAGGCCGAGCATCCGCTGTTCCTGCTCTACACCTCCGGTTCGACCGGCAAGCCCAAGGGTATCCAGCACGCCAGCGCCGGCTATCTGCTGATGTCGATGCTGACGAGTCTCTGGGTCTTCGACATCCAGCCGGATGATGTCTTCTGGTGCACCGCCGATGTCGGCTGGATCACCGGGCATACCTATGTCGCCTACGGGCCGCTGGCCATCGGCGCCACGCAGGTGATGTACGAGGGCGCGCCGACCGTGCCCGATGGCGGCCGCTTCTGGTCGATCTGCGAGAAGCACCGGGTTTCGATCTTCTATACCGCGCCGACGGCCATCCGCGCGCTGATGCGGCTGGGCGACGAGATCCCGGCCAGCCACGACCTGTCGAGCCTGCGGCTGCTCGGCACAGTCGGCGAGCCGATCAACCCCGAGGCCTGGATGTGGTATCACGAGAGGATCGGGGGCGGGCGCTGCCCCATCGTCGATACCTGGTGGCAGACGGAAACCGGCGCCCACATGATCGCGCCACTGCCGGGAGTCACGCCGCTGAAGCCCGGCTCCTGCACCCGTCCGCTGCCCGGCATCGCCGCCGATATCGTCGATGAGGATGGCAACAGCATCACCGAGCCGGACAAGGGCGGCTATCTGGTCATCCGGAAGCCCTGGCCCTCGATGCTGCGCACGATCTGGAACGATGACGCCCGCTATGTGGACACCTACTGGAGCCGTTTCGGTGGCCGCTATTATCTGGCCGGCGACAGTGCCCGCCGCGATGCGGATGGCGACTTCTGGATCATGGGCCGCATCGACGACGTGCTGAACGTGTCCGGCCACCGGCTGGGCACGATGGAGATCGAATCGGCGCTGGTGGCCCACGAGCGCGTCGCCGAGGCGGCCGTCGTCGGCCGCCCCGACGAACTCAAGGGCCAGGCCATTGTCGCCTTTGTCATCCTCAAGGGTCCGGCGCCAAGCGGCGAGGACGCGAAGGCCATGGCCGCCGAGCTCCGGCAATGGGTCGGCAAGGAGATCGGACCGATCGCGAAACCGGACGACATCCATTTCGCCGACGGCCTGCCGAAGACCCGCTCGGGCAAGATCATGCGGCGCATCCTGCGCGCCATTGCTGCGGGCGAAGCCATCACGCAGGACATCTCCACGCTGGAAAACGAACAGGTCGTCGAGCAGCTGAAGGCGAGCTACTGAGGCCCGATGAAGGTTCTGCACAACTGGAAATCGGCGGAAAAATACACCGCGGCCCATCATGGCGCGGTGACGATCGGCAACTTCGACGGCGTGCACATGGGCCACGAACAGATCCTGGCCGAATTGCGCGGGCATGCGCTGGATGTCGGCGGCCCGGCCGTCGTCGTCACCTTCGAGCCGCATCCGCGGGCGGTGCTGTTCCCCGAGGAGAGCCCGCGCCGGCTCTGCCATCTGCACGAGCGCCTGGAACTGCTGCGCCAGGCCGGAGCCGATGCGGTCATGCTGCTGCATTTCAACCGCGAACTCGCGGCCTGGTCGCCGGCCACCTTCATCCGCCGGCTGCATGCATGCTTCCGCTTTCGCCACATGCATGTCGGCTATGATTTCGCATTCGGTCACGATCGCAGCGGCGATGCCGACAGCTTGCGCATCATCGGCGAGGATCTGGGGTTCACGGTCAGCGAGGCGGCGGCCTTCGAGATGCATGGCGCCGTCGTCTCCTCCAGCCGCATCCGCTCGGCCATCGAGGCTGCCGATTTCAAACTCGCCGAGGACCTGCTCGGACGCCCCTATTCGATCTCCGGCCATGTCGGGCATGGGGACAAGCGCGGCCGCAGGCTCGGCTTTCCAACGGCCAATCTCAGCGTCCGCGATCTGGCCCATCCCCCGGCCGGCGTCTATGCCGTGCGCGCCGAAAGCGAGGGGCAGATCTGGGATGCGGCCGCCTATTTCGGCTATCGCCCGACCTTTCAGGGCCGCAAGCTGATGCTTGAGACCCATATCCTCGACGCCAGCCCCGACCTGTACAAGAAGCGGCTGAAGGTGCATTTCATCGAGCGCGTGCGCGAGGATCGCGCCTTCCGGTCGGCCGAGGAACTGGCCGAACAGATCGCGCGCGACTGCGAGGTGGCTCGGGCCATCCTGGCGCGACGCGACAAGCCCTGATTTTTTGCTATCCTTCGCCCGCAATCCGGCGGGCAAGGAACTTGCCGCACAGGACCGATGCCCGCCCAAGACCGAGGAGCCGACGTGTCCGAGCAGGAAACATTTGACTATCGCCCCACCGTATTTCTTCCGAAAACGGATTTCCCGATGCGTGGCAAGCTGCCGAGCACCGAGCCCGGCCGGCTGGAGAAATGGGAGCAGGCCGATCTCTACCGCCAGATCCGCGAGAAACGCGCCGGCGCGCCGAAGTTCATCCTGCATGACGGCCCACCGTACGCCAACGGCAACATCCACATCGGCCATGCCGTCAACAAGGTGCTCAAGGATATCGTCGTACGCTCGCGCACGATGATGGGCTTCGATGCCCCGTATGTGCCCGGCTGGGATTGCCACGGCCTGCCGATCGAGCTGAAGGTCGAGGAGAAGTTCAAGAAACAGAAGCGCGACAAGGACGAGATCTCCGATGCCGAGTTCCGCGCCGAATGCCGCGCCTATGCCCGAAGCCAGATCGACGTGCAGCGCGAGGAGTTCAAGCGCCTCGGCGTCATCGGCGACTGGGACAACCCCTATATCACGATGGACTACCGTTTCGAGGCCAACACCGTGCGCGAGATCGGCAAGTTCCTGGCGAACGGCGGCCTGTACAAGGGCGCCAAGCCGGTCCACTGGTGCGTCTCCTGCGTCACGGCGCTGGCCGAGGCCGAGGTCGAGTACGACGATCACACCTCGCACTCGATCCATGTGAAGTTCCCGGCCGGTGAGGATCTTTCCGACATCGACCCGGCGCTGACGGGTAAGGTGTCGGTCGTGATCTGGACGACGACGCCGTGGACGATTCCGGCGAACCTGGCCGTTTCCGTCGGCCCGGATATCGAATATGCCGCGGTGCGCATCACCGATGCCGGCGAGAATCCGAACCTGAGCGAGGGCGAGATCCTGATCCTGGCCGAGGATCTGCGCGAAAGCGTGATGCAGCTGATCGGCGCTGCGGGCGAGACCGTCGCCCGCTTCCCGGGCCGGGTCCTGGACAAGCGGCGCTTCCGCCACCCCTATCTGGATCAGGACGCGCCGATCCTCGTCGGCGAGCATGTCACGCTCGATGCCGGAACCGGCTGCGTGCATACCGCGCCGGGCCACGGCCAGGAGGACTACGAGATTGGCATGCGCTATGGGCTGAAGGTGTTCAATCCGGTGGACGACACCGGCGTCTTCGCGCCGGCCACGCCGGTCGTCGAGGGCCACCATGTGTTCAAGGCCAACGAGGTCATGGTCGAGTATCTGCAGAACTGCGGCGCGCTGCTGGCCAGCGGCGAGGTGCGCCATTCCTATCCGCACTGCTGGCGCTGTCATTCGCCGCTGATCTTCCGCGCCACGCCGCAGTGGTTCATCTCGATGGAACACAACGGCCTGCGCGAGAAGGCGCTGAAGGCCATCGGCGAAACCCGCTTCACGCCGGCCTGGGGCGAGAACCGCATCCGCGCGATGGTCGAAAGCCGGCCGGACTGGTGCGTTTCGCGCCAGCGCAACTGGGGTGTGCCGATCACCGTGATCCGCTGCCGCCAGTGCGACTCGCATGCGATCACCACGCCGGCGGTGCTGGAAATGGTGGCCCAGGCCATCGAGGAGGAAGGCGCGGACGTCTGGTTTGCGCGCGAGGTCGAGGACTTCCTGCCCGAAGGCGCGGCCTGCCCGGACTGCGGCGGACACGCATTCGCGAAGGAAACGGACATTCTCGATGT
This sequence comes from uncultured Zetaproteobacteria bacterium, assembly GCA_964505995.1. Classification (GTDB taxonomy): domain Bacteria; phylum Pseudomonadota; class Zetaproteobacteria; order Mariprofundales; family Mariprofundaceae; genus JAJRVH01. Next base: position 1,688 of record CAZDLB010000023.1, on the reverse strand, counting down.
CTGGTTCGATTCCGGCTCCACGCACGCCTGCGTGCTCGAGCAGCGCGAGGAACTCGGCAGCCCGGCCGATCTGTACCTCGAGGGCTCCGACCAGCACCGCGGCTGGTTCCAGTCCTCGCTGCTGGAATCCATTGGCACGCGTGGCACGGCGCCGTTCCGGGGGGTGCTGACGCACGGCTTCGTCGTGGACAAGAATGGCAACAAGATGTCCAAGTCGCGCGGCAATGTCATCGCGCCGCAGAAGATCATCGAGCAGATGGGCGCCGACATCCTGCGCATCTGGATCGCCTCGTCAGATTACTCGGCCGACATCCGCATCTCCGATGAGATCATCAAGCAGCTTTCGGAGGCCTACCGACGCATCCGCAACACCATCCGCTTCCTGCTCGGCAACCTCGACGGCCACGATCCCGAGAAGGATCAGGTACCGCTGAATGCGCGCCAGCCGCTGGATCAGTGGGCCATGCATCGCCTCGCCCGGCTATCCAGGATCGTCGCCGAGGCCTATGAGTCCTACCAGTTCCACCGCATCCATCAGGAGATTCACAACTTCTGCGCCGTGGACCTGGGCGGCTTCTACCTCGATGTCATCAAGGACCGGCTCTACTGCGACGCGACCGACTCCGAGCGTCGCGCCTCGGCTCGGGCGACGCTGTTCGACATCGCCGATACCCTGATCCGGCTGATCGCACCGATCCTGCCGTTCACCGCCGAGGAGGCCTGGGAGCATTTCCCGGCCCATGGCGGCGAAAGCATCCATCTGCAGCTGTTCCATCCGGTCAGCGATATCGCCGTGGACGATGCGGCCTGGGAGGAATTCTTTGCCATCCGCGAGAAGGTCAATGCGGCGCTGGATCAGGCCAAGAAGGACAAGCGCATCGGCTCATCGATCGCCGCCGCGATCACCGCACCGGGGCTGACGCCGGAGCTGGCCGAAAGGCTCGGCGAAAGCTTTGAACAGCTGTTCATCGTCGCCCATGCCGAGAACGGCGATGCCGTGCGGGTTGAACCGGCAGCCGGTGTCAAATGCCCGCGCTGCTGGACGGTCGGCCAGCCGGCCATGCCGGAGCATGAGCTGCATGGCGAGCTATGCCCGCGCTGCTTCGAGGTCGTGGCCGGCTGATCGGCTGGATTGCGCGCCACTTCAATACCATCAGCCATCTGCTGATGGTCGCGCCGGCCGCGGCCGGACTCGTCTGGCTGCTGCTGAAGGCCGATTCGGCCATCGAATATGTGTCATTGTCGATCTACGGCGCCTGCCTTGTGCTGCTGTTTGCCGCCTCAAGCCTGCACCATGGCCTGAGCGCGCGGGCGGGACATCGCATCTGGCAGAAGCTGGATCACATCTCGATCTATCTGATGATCGCCGGCAGCTATACGCCGTTTACGCTGCTCGTGCTTCCTCCCGGCTGGGGATGGAGCATCTTCGGCATCATCTGGGGCATGGCCATGCTCGGCGTCGTGCTCGATATCCTGCACCGGGACGGACACCGGCATCCGCAGCTGCTGCTGTATCTGGCCATGGGCTGGCTGGTGCTGGTCGCCATCGTGCCGCTGAAGGCGGCGCTGGCCCCTGCCGGGCTGGCATGGCTCACCGCCGGCGGCGTGGCCTATACCGTCGGCGTCATCTTCTTTCTCAACGATGAACGCTGGCGCTGGGGGCATGGGGTCTGGCACCTGTTCGTCAT
>CAZDLB010000022.1:0-19556 GCA_964505995.1 uncultured Zetaproteobacteria bacterium | reverse complement strand
AGGCCCATCCGGGCGGCTTCTGCGGGAGGCACAAGCCGACGCTCGCCCGATTCACGGTTGATCTCCAGACAGGCGAATCCCGCATGCTTGAGCCATTTCCTGAAGGCGTTCATTGAGGTTTCAAGCGTTTCCGTTGGCGCATCCTTCTGAGTCACGACCGAGGTGTACTCCCCCGGCTGATCGCTGAAACAGAACACCCGGCGAATCGGCGTGCCGAATCGTGGATGCAGGATCGGATCGTCAAACACATTGGCGGGCTTGACGCCGCTCGCCAGTCTTTCCTCCACCGCTTTCCGCACCACCTCGCGCGTTTCGGGATAGGCAATGGAAGCAACAAACTTGCGGACACCTCGCTCCGTGGCGCCGCTTCCGGCCGCATCCTTCAGCTTCTTGCGGCTGGCGAGCTTGCGCACCTTTTCGCCGTTCTCCTCGATTTCAATCAAGCGGTAGGCGGTGTCCTCGAAGAACTGTCCTTCCGGATAGCGGTCCGGCTTGTGCCAAACGGGGCAGGCTTCAACCAGCGCTTTGGCGCGGTCGCGCAGATCGGGCATCGGCGCTTCAACCCGCAGCCGGAACCCGACCTTCCTGCCCTCGGACGTTTCCTCGGAAACCCGCTTGTAATGCCTGGCCATGCGGTTGAACAGTCCGGGCGTGGAGCAGGCAATCACAATCGCATCGATCAGGTGATGCCGATGATCCAGCCGCTTGTCCGCCCTGGCTTCGCCCGCATGCAGGTCTTCCGGCGTCAACGGGTTTCCGGCCTCGTCCAGCACCGGCAGGCCTTCGCCGAAGCGCACCTCCGGGATCACGGTATCCAGTCCCCAGATATGGCGCAGGTAGGCCGTCAAGGCACCCCTCGTGACGAACACCCTCGGGCATATTTCCTTCAGCCACTGGGCGGCGAGCTTGGCAATCCAGCCGGATTCATGGTACTGCCGCTCGGTGAAATCAGCGATGGTCTCGTCGGTGAGCACCTCCTCCTCGAAGTCCTTCAAAAGAAGTTGTCTCGCCTTGCCGAACAGCTTCTTCTCCTCGAAACGGGCCGCGCGTTGCTCGATGACATTCCATCGTGCCTCGTCGTGCCCCCAGGCCTGCCAGGGCGTGCGCATGCCCTTCTCGTCGTTGCAGGCGCGATGCGCCAACACGAGCTTGGAGCGCTGTCGCCCAACGCGGGTAAGTCGGAACGGAATGATGTGCTCGATGTTGGTTTCATTGCCATTCAGAGCATCATCAAGGCTGATCCCTTTCCTGTCACAGAACGGACACCGGTGATCCTGTTCCTCCCATAGCTGATAACGAAGGATGTTGCGATTGCTGACCGGATAACCGCTCTCGGTCAGCTTCTTGGCTATGGCTTTGCGCTCCCTCTCGTTGGCGGCAATCCGCTTGGCGATTTCATCGCGCTTGTTTCGACCCAGACGCATGTCGCGCGTCATCTCGACGATGATTTCCGCCGGCGGGCCGTGCCGTTCAATGATGCGATTGATCTCGCCCCTGAGGTTGTTCAGGGCGCAATCCACCGACACGTTGCCCGTGGCCGGATGCGGTGCCAGCCTGTCGTACAGCTCGATGTCCTCGCCCTTTTGCCGGCGCCAGCCGGGATAAGCCCTATCCCTGGCCTCGGTTTCGTCCATCCCCTGCTCAAGCAGGGGGATCAGCCTGCGCATCGCCTTGATCGAATATTCGGCACGCCCGGCGTCCATGCCCATCGCTGACAGACGCCCGAACTTCGGGCTTTCAACCATCCGGTTGATGAAATCAACGCTTTCGGGCCGAAGCTTTCGTTTTCTGCCGCTGGGCGTCCTCAACTGCTCATGCCAGTCAGGCTCTTCGAAGATTTCGGGCGAACCCATGTCGGCGAGCAGGTTGATGACCTGGACCTGCGCGCCTTCATCGAGCGCATCCCATTCGTTCAGTATCCCAAGCTGATTCATCGCCTTGCGGGTCGTATCCCCCTTGAGCGCCGACCGGGGAGGCTCGTCGAGATTCAGGTACAGCCCCTCGGCCGGAATCCAGTTTCGACTGCGCAGTTCCCTGTAGATGGTATCGAACTTCAGGAACCCATGCGCATCTAGCCTGCCCGGATCGCGCAGCATCTCGCCGATCAGGTTTCTCACCTCCGCATCGAGCGGACTCTTGTCCGACCAGGCCAGGTCGTTCAACGTCTTCTGGATGCGGAAGGTCTGGAACACCGGCTGGGCCTTCGGTGACCTCGGAAGCGTCGGTTCCAGATCACAGCGGCCCACCATCGGCGCCGGCGAACGCAGCGGGCGCTGGAAGAACACATAATCATACATCCATTGCTTCAACGATCTGCCGTCGTGCGAGCCGCGCAGGGATTCGTGGTGGGCGGACTGCACCTGCCAGATGCGCTCGAACTCGTCTTCCACCATCGAGCGATGCACATAAAGCTTCGGCTCGGCCTCCTTCAGCTTCAGCGTCAGCCCCTGCCTGTGACGCCAGAGAAGATATTCGCCCAGGGTTTTACATCCCTGCTCCTGCATCTCCTCGCGGACGATCTGAACACCCTGCTGAACCTCACCGGGCCTGTTCGTCTCGCGGAAGCGCCCCTTGTATCCGCGGCGCTTTTTCATCTTTCCGAGAACGCGGACAAGCCCCGGAACCGTAATGGGCTCGCTTGCGGCCTTCGCGCGAAGTTCATGAATGTTGCTTACCCTGTTGGCCTGAAAAACGACGTCATCGCGCAAATCGTCATCATGGAAGCCGAGCGCCGGATAAAGCTTACGAATCCAGCGGATGTCCCGCTTGCGCCGGTCGATCAGACGGCGGGCAGCCCGTTTTTCACGCCGCGTGGCCTTCTTTGGAGCACCCACGCCCCCCTGTTTCGCCGGCTCCAGCGGTTCATTGAAAATCAGCACCCGGCCATCGAGCCCAATGGCTTCTCCCTGTTCGGTCAACTCGATCCTGGCCATTCCGATCGAAGCCGTTCCCAGATCAATACCAAGCCGATATCCCATCCTTGTCCCTCCAATCTCTTTAAGGCTATAATGCGCAGTGTATCAGAAAGTCCGATGGTGGGGACTATCGGCAACTAGGTTTAGAACCTACAATCTTGGGCCGCCTTCTTCGGAGGGCGGCTTTCTTGTTCCACAAGGCGGGGCTTGTTTCATCCATGGCCAGCGGATAGAAAGCCGCCATGCTGATTCGCACCCTTCTCGTTCTGACCCTTGCCCTCTTCCCCCGCGCGCTGCCGGCGGCCGAATTCGATATCTATCAGGCCAGCTTCGAGCCGCTGAAGCTGGCCCTGCAGGTCAGCGGCGACGAAACCCTGAACAGCGAGCAGCGCATGTTCTATCACATCATCGCGCACGACCTCGAATCCAGCCAGTCGTTCTCGGCGCTGGATCCCCTGGCCTTCCTGGCCACGCCGGAGGAAAGCTGGCGCGCGCTGGTCTATGGCGACTGGCGCATCATCGGCACGGACATCCTGGCCCTGTGCCAGCTGCATGCGACCGAGAAGGGCTGGCAGGCCGAGCTGCAGGTGCATGATCCATTCCGCGAGAAACGGCTTGCGGCCAAGCATATCGACGCCGATGCCGCCGAGCTCCGGCTTCTGGCGCACAGGGTGGCCGATGCCATCTATCAGGCCGCCCTCGGCATTCCCGGGCATTTCACCAGCCATATCCTGTTCGTCGTCAAGCATGGCGATCTCTCCGACCTGATCTACATGGATCAGGACGGCGCCAATCGCCAGGTCATCGGCAGGAATTTCACGCTGCTGCTCTCCCCGGACTGGTCACCCAGCGGCGATGAGGTGGCGCTGAACACCTACGTCGGCAATCACCCCAGGCTGGAATTCTTCAACCTGAAGACCGGCAGCCGACGGGCCTTCGGTGACTTCAAGGGCCTGAACAGCACGCCGGAATATTCGCCCGATGGCCGCTATGTGGCCGCCACCCTCTCCTACACCGGCAACACCGATATCCACATCTACGATATCAAGACCCGCAAATGGAAGCGCTTCACACACTCGCGCGGCATCGACACGACGCCGACCTGGTCGCCGGACGGCAAGCAGATCGCCTTTGTCAGCAATCGCAGCGGCCATCCGCAGGTCTATCGCAAGCCGTTCGCCGGCGGCAAGGCCGTGCTGGTCAGCACCCAGGGCAGCTACAACACCTCGCCGGCCTGGTCGCCGCTGGGTGACCGCATCGCGATGATCTCGAAGAAGGACTGGGCCTATGCCGTGGCCACGGTCAAGGTGGACGGCAGCGACATCCGCTATCTGGCCACCGGCGAGCGGGTCGAATCGCCGAGCTGGTCGCCGAATGGCCAGATGCTGCTTTTTTCGGCCGAGGAACACGGCATCCGCCGCATCTATCGGGTGCCGAGCTGGGGCGGGCGCGTCGAGCCGATCACGCCGCCGAACGAGGATGCGTCGGATCCGGCGTGGTCGCGCCAATAGCTGCGGCAGATGACCACAGCGAAACTTGCAAATCGATCCGAGGTTGACTACAAATAGCCCGGTGTCACTATTCGATACTATTACCAACCCTGAGGGAGGAAGCATGAACTCACATCGTTCCATCAAGCTGGCCATGGTGGCACTGGCTTCGGCCGGGCTGCTGTTTGCCGGCTGTGCCAAGAAAGAGACCGTGACCGCCGAGCCGGCCAAGCCGCAGCAGACCGCGCCGGTGGAGAAGAAGGTCAGCAAGCCGTCCACCAATTCCGTCTATTTCGCGTTTGACAGCGCCGAGCTCGATGCCTCCGCGCAGGCCGTACTCGACGGCTATGCCGCATGGCTGAACAGCAACAGCGTCAAGATCAAGATCGAGGGCAACTGTGACGAACGCGGCAGCCGCGAGTACAACCTGGCACTGGGTCAGGAGCGTGCCGACAGCGTCAAGAACTACCTGACGGCCCGTGGTGTCAGCGCCAGCCGTATCGACACCGTTTCCTTCGGCGAAGAGCGTCCGGTCTGCAACGGTTCGGGTGAAGCCTGCTGGGCCCAGAACCGCCGTGCGGACATTGTTACCCGCTAAGCTCTTTCCGACAGATCACTCCCAACGGTCACCGGCCCTGCCGGTGGCCGTTGTTTTCTTGTGTGCGCTGATGCTTCTGCCTTCGGGTTGCAGCAGCCACGCACCCATCCAGCCGGATGAGCCCGGGCCGGAGACCGAGGCACAGCTTGAGCAGCAGCTGCAGCGGCTGGATGCATCGCTGAAGGAGTCCAGCCGGCTCCAGCAGCGGAGAATCTCGACCCTGGAGGAGCGCGTCGGGCAGCTGGAGCAGAAGCTTCAGAGCCAGCAGGCGCAGATCGCGGCCCTGTCGAAGGCCATGGAGAACCTGAAGCACAAACCCCGCCCCAGCGCAGCGAAGAAGCCGGTCGTGCATCCGAGCCCCCCGCAGCGCGCGCAGCCACCGCTTGCGGCCGTACCCGCTCCTGTCGCCCCGACTGAGGCGGAAAAGAACAGCTATACGGCCGCCTATCTGGCGCTCAAGAGCGGTCGCTACGAGGAAGCCAGCCAGGGCTTTGTCGAACATCTGAAGAACTACCCCGAGGGCGAATACGCCGACCAGGCATGGTACTGGCTTGGTGAAAGCCAGCTGGCCCAGAAGCAGGAGAAGCAGGCGATGGCCTCCTTCGAGCGCGTGGTCAGGGACTTTCCGTCCAGCGTCAAGCACGCGGCCGCCCTTCTCAGACTCGGCCAGATCCAGCAGGCACGCGGCAAGCGGAAATCCGCCGAGGCCCTGTTCAACCGTCTGATCGCCGAGCACCCGGAAAGCACCGCGGCCGAACAGGCGCGCTCGGCCCTGGCGGCGATGCGGACCCGCGAACAGGAGAAATAGCGATTCCCGGCACTGCTTCGCAGCCCTCCCCGGTGCGGCTGCAAATCCACGAAATCTATTCGAGCATCCAGGGCGAAAGCACGCTGGCCGGCATGCGCTGCAGCTTCATCCGGCTTGCCGGCTGCCCGCTGGAGTGCAGCTACTGCGACACGCCCCAGGCCATTCCCCGGGACAGCGGCAGGGCCATGCGCCTTGATGAGATCCTGGAAAGGGTGCGATCGCTGGACAACCCGCTGATCCTGGTCACCGGCGGCGAACCGCTGGCGCAGCGCGGCTGCATCCCGCTGCTGGAGGCGTTGCTTGCGCTTCCGGCCATCGTCCAGCTGGAGACCTCCGGCGCGCTGCCCATCGAGGCCGTTCCGGCCGGTGTGCATCGCATCATGGACATCAAGACCCCGGGCAGCGGCGAGGCCGATCGCAACCGGCTGGCCAATCTTAGCGACCTGCGCCCGGACGATGAGCTGAAGTTCGTGCTCTCGGGACGCGCGGATTACGAATGGGCCAGGGATTTCATCGCCGAGCACGGGCTGGAGGACATCGGCTGCCCGCTGCTGTTTTCACCCGCCTGGTCGCAGCTGGATCCGAAAGACCTGGCCGAATGGATCATTGCGGACCGTCTGCCGGTGCGCCTGCAGATTCAGTTGCACAAGGTGATCTGGGGGAGCGATGCCAGCGGCGTCTGAAACCCGGCCGACGAAGGCCGTCGTGCTGCTGTCCGGAGGCCTGGACTCGAGTACCGCCCTGGCCTGGGCTGCGCGCCGCATGGGCTGGGAGTGCCACAGCGTGGCCTTCGATTACGGCCAGCGCCATCGCATCGAGCTTGAGGCCTCGGCCCGGGTGGCCGAGGCGATGGAAACCGCCAGCCATCGTGTGATCCGGGTGGACCTGCGCAGCATCGGGCATTCGGCGCTGACATCCGACATCCCGGTGCCGAAGGACGAGGCCGGCCGGGACGGCATCCCGGTGACCTATGTGCCGGCGCGCAACCTGATCTTCCTGTCGCTGGCCGCCGGACTGGCCGAAACGGTGGAGGCCTCGCGCCTCGTGATCGGCGCCAATGTCGTCGATTATTCCGGCTACCCTGACTGCCGCCAGGAGTTCCTCGATGCCTTTGCCCGGGCCGCGACGCTTGGAACCCGGGCCGGAGTCGAGGGTCGCCCCCTGCGCATCGAAGCTCCGCTGATCCGGCTGAGCAAATCGGAAATCATCGCGCTGGGCCTGGAACTGGGACTGGATTACGGGCTGACGCGCTCCTGCTATGATCCCCTGCCGAACGGCATGCCGTGCGGCCACTGCGATTCCTGCCATTTCCGGCGCCAGGGCTTCGCCGAACTCGGGGTGGAGGATCCGCTGCCCTATCCGGAGGCGAGCTGAACCCCTTCTCAAGGCCGGGCCAAGGCTTTAAACTGTGACGCCTTGGGAGTTCAGGAGGAGCGGAAAAGCGCAACAGGAGGTTGTCCTTGTCGCATCATGTCCGCTTCCGGTTTTCGCGTCTCTCGCTTGCCCCGCTCGGGCTCGTCTGCCTGCTGACGCTGATCCATCCGGCCTTTGCCCAGCAAGCCAGCCCTCCCGATGAGAAGAATCTCGCGGTCTGGAAGCTTCCGGATCCGGTCTTTCCGCCGGACAATCCCTATTCCGCCGCCAAGGCCAGACTCGGCCGATCCCTGTTCTTCGATCCGCGACTGAGCCACAGCAGGCAGACATCCTGTGTCAGCTGCCATCATCCGGGCCTTGGCTGGGCCGACGGCCTCGAACGCTCGATGCTCGCCGGCATTCATGCCATGCCGCGGCACACGCCCTCGCTGATCAACATCGCCTATCGCAAGAGCTACTTCTGGGATGGCCGCGCCGAAAGCCTGGAACAGGCTCTGAGTGAACACCTGCAGACGATCTACCGGAGCAGACATGAGCTGCTGGAGGAGGTTTCGGAGATTTCCGGCTACCGTCAGGACTTTGCAGCTGCGTTTGGCAGCCCGGACATCAGCATGCAGCGCATCTGCCAAGCGCTGGCCACCTTTCTCCGGACGATAGTCCAGCGCGACACCCGTTTCGACCGCTGGGTTGGCGGCGAAGCACAGGCCATCTCCGAGGCGGCCAGGCGCGGCTTCCGGCTGTTCACCGGCAAAGCCGGCTGCATCGAATGCCATGCGCCGCCGGCTTTTTCAGACGGGCGTTTCCATCGCAGCCACCTGAATTCGATCGATCCCGGCCGCTACGAGATCAGCCATCGCCCGGAGGACCGCCAGGCCTTCCGGACCCCGCCGCTGCGTGAAATCGCGCGCACCGCGCCCTACATGCATGGCGGACAGAAGCCGGATCTCGAATCGGTCATCCGCTACTACGATGACATGCTGAGAATGCAGGGTGCGAATGGGCTGAGCGATTCCGAGAAGCAGGATCTGCTGGCCTTCCTGAAGAGCCTCTCCGGGCCGATGCCGCAGGTTGAGATTCCGAACCTGCCGCTGCGCTGATTTCGCAACGCTTCAGGCGTCGAATCCGAGCGATTCGGCGACGGCCGCATGCACAACCCGACCGTCGCGGGTGTTGATGCCGCGCTGCAACGGGGCATGGGCCGCAATCCCGTCCGCCCCCGCATCGGCCAGATCCAGAACGTAGGGCAGTGTCGCGCCGGTCAGCGCCATCGTGCTCGTGGCCGGCACGGCGGCCGGAAGATTCGGCAGACAGCAGTGAAGCACCCCCTGCTCGACATAGACCGGTTCCTCGAAGCTCGTCGGCCGGCTGCTTTCGCTGATGCCTCCCTGATCGATCGCCACATCGACGAAGACCGAGCCCGCCTGCATCAGCCCGACATCCTCGATGGAAAGCAGCCTCGGTGCATGCGCGCCGGGAATCAGGGCCGCACCGATCAGCAACTGGGTATCGGCAAGCAGCCGGCGCAGCCTTGCATGATCATACGCATGCACCTCCACGGCCGGGAAGGCCTTGCGCAGCTCTGCGATGCGCCCGGGATCGGCCTCCAGCAGCGTCACCCTTGCCCCGAGACCGGCCGCGGCCGATGCCGCATGCTGGCCGACATTGCCACCGCCCAGAATCAGCACATGACAGGCCGGCACATGCGCAATGCCGCCGGGAAGACGGCCCAGACCCGGAAACGGCGTTCCATTCTCCCGCTGCAGAAAGCGCACGCCCAGCTGCACGGCCAGGCGTCCGGCCACGCGACTCATCGGCGCCAGCAGCGGCAGACTGCCGTCGTCTTCCTGCACCGTTTCATAGCCGATGGCCAGAACCCGATGGCGGATCAGCTCCCGGGCCAGTTCCGGCACCGCCGCCAGATGCAGATAGGTGAACAGCATCAGACCGGGGCGCAGATACGGATATTCACTGGCCAGAGGCTCCTTGACCTTGACGACCAGATCCGCCGCCCAGGCGCTGGCGGCATCGACGATTTCGGCACCGGCCTCGCGATAGATTTTATCGTCAAAGCCGCTGTCAAAGCCTGCTCCGGCCTCGATGAGAACCCTGTGACCGCGAGCGATCAGGGCGCGGGCACCGTCGGGTGTCAGCGCCACGCGATGTTCACGGTTCTTGATTTCCCTGGGTATGCCGATGCGCATCGCAACCTCCCTGTTCCGCTCCGGCCATCAGCATGACGATGACAGGGGTGAATCGCAAGCGCGCCTCCGGGCGCTACGCCTCGCGATTGCGGCTGGCCTTGCGGGCCCGGATACGCTCCTTCTTCTCATCCACCGCATGCGCATCGCGCGGCTTTCGCGGCAGGGGCCGATAGACCTCGACGCGATCCCCGTCCCGAAGCACCTGATCGGGCTTCACCAGCTTGGCGTAGATACCAAGCTTGTTCACCGCCAGATCCACCTCCGGGTGCGCCTTGAGCAGTCCGCTCATCCGGATCGCCTCGGCTGCCGTCGTTCCCTCGGGCACATCCAGCTCCTCGACGTACTGTTCATGCGGCAACGCGTAGACCACCGAGATATGCATCAGCGACTCCGAAGCTGAACGGCGCGATTCTCGAACGCATGCACCATCGATCTGCACGCGCCGGCAAACACGGGCGAGGCGATCATGTCCAGCATCATGCTGCGGAACTCGAACTCGATCGAGAAATGCACCTTGCAGTGATCCGCATCGACTTCGTCAAAGGTCCACAGGCTTTCCAGAAAGCGGAATGGCCCCTCCAGCAGCCGAATCTCGACCAGCTTGCCGGGCACGAAGCGATCGATGGTCCGGAAGCTGTGATGCACGCCCGCAAGCTCGGCCACCAGCTCCGCCGTCAGCTCATCCTCGTCGCGGCTGAGGATGCGGGACTCGGCCACCCACGGGAGAAATTCGGCATAGGCATCGATGTCGAGCACCACGTCGTACATCTGACGGGCCGAGCAGGGAATGATCCGGGTTTCCTCGAAGCTGCGCATCTAATGCCTCTTGCGTTTCGCCGTCGCCCTGCCCCGGCCTTCGACATAGGGGTTGGCCCCGGCCGCGAACTGGAACCGGATCGGCACGCCATCAAGGCCGAAGTGCCGACGCAGGGACTGCTCGAGATAGCGGCGATAGCTCGTCCTGATGCCCCTGGGGCGATTGCAGAAGATCTTGAAGGTCGGCGGCCGTGTGGCGATCTGGGAGGCGTACTTCAGACGCACCACGGCACCATGGTCGCTCGGCGCATGCTGGGCCTGCTGCGCCTCGGCTAGCCAGCGGTTCAGCTCGCCGGTGCCGACCTCGAAACGATTGCGCCGGGCCGCCCGGACCGCCTCATCGAGCACCCTGCGAACCCCCTGGCCGTGTCTGGCGCTCATGCGAAAGACCGGTATGTCGGCGAAGCCGCGCATGCGAAAGTCGAGCCGCTCGGCGTAGTATTCCCATTCCTCGTCGCTGAGAAGGTCGAGCTTGTTGACAGCCACGACCAGCGCACATCCTTCATCCAGCGCAAGCTGCATCAGACGCATGTCCTGTTCGACGACACCCTCGGCACCATCGAGCACCATCACCGCCACATCCGCCCGACGGAAGGCCTGCACGGCCTTGACCCGCGCCACGAATTCGATGACATCGGAGATGCGCCCCTGCCGCCGCTGCCCGGCCGTATCCACGAGACGCACGATGCCATCGCCGTAGGGAAGGTCCGTGTCGATCGCGTCCCGCGTGGTTCCGGCAATGTCGCTGACGACCATGCGCTCGCGCCCCAGCCAGGCATTGATCAGCGTGGACTTGCCGACATTCGGCCGCCCGATCACGGCAATGCTGGCCAGCGGCTCGCCGGCTTGCTGACATGCCTCTTCCTGCGCCTCGGGCAGCAGCGCCTCCAGCGCCCGGATCATCTCGCGGATGCCCTGCCCGTGCGCCGCCGAGACCGCCTGCGGCTCGTCCATGCCCAGGCTGAAGAAGGCCAGCGCATCCCCGGAATTCTCGGCCTTGTTGGCCACGAGCAGCACCGGCAGCCGCTGACGCCTCAGCCGGTCGGCAATGGCCTCATCCACCGGCGTCGGACCGGCCTTCGCATCCACGACAAACAGGATCACATCGGCCACGCTCAGTGCTGCCTCGACCTGCGAATCGATTGCCGGCTGCATCACATCGTGTGTGCCCTCGCCGATGCCGCCGGTATCCACGAGCACGACATCGCGCTGCGCGAGACGGCATTCGCTCTCCAGCCGATCCACGGTCACACCGGGGCGATCGCCGACAATGGCCTTGCGCTTGCCGAGCAGACGATTGAACAGCGTGGACTTGCCGACATTCGGACGGCCAACGATGGCCACGATCGGAAGACGCGAACGGGAAGCAGCCATGTCGCCTATTGCAGCAGGAACAGCGTCCCCAGGCTGTTGCGCACCAGGATGCCCGCGGCACTGGCCACCGGCTGACGGTCAATGCGCCCGGGAAGCTGCACATCGGCCAGCAGCCTGCCATCGAGATCGAGGCGGTAGACCTTGCCCAGGCTGTCGGCCACCCAGAGATGACCGGCGGCAAGGATCGGGCCGGTCAGTTCGCCCGTGGATATCTGCTGCCGCCACAGGGTCTGGCCACTGGATGCATCCAGAGCACTGACCGCGCCACCGGCATCGGCCACATACAGCCGGTCCTTCTCAAGCCAGGGGCTGGATTTCAGAGAGATGCGGCGCGAATCCAGGCGGCTGCCATCCAGCCGGGAGAGGAATACCAGTTCACCCTGGAAGATCGGGACGACAAGCACGTCCTCATCGCGACCGGATACCGAGGCCGGAATCAGAACCGGCGTGGCCACGGGCACGCGCAGCTCGCTGAGCACGGCCGCGCTGTTGTCCAGAATCAGCTGCCGTTTCCACAGCAGGCTGCCGCTTTCGGCGTTGATCGCGACCACATCGCCATTGCTGAAGGCCGCATACAGCTGGCCATCGACCAGCAGCGGCGAGGGGGAAAGGCGCATCGACAACCCGCCGGCCGGGCCGATATAGCTCCACAGCTTGTTGCCCTTGCCATCGAGGCGGTAGATGCGGTTATCGGCGGTCTGGATGATGCAGCCATCCGCAACCGGCACCGGCTTCGACATCAGCACCGAGGGCAGATCGAGCCGCCAGGCGATCCGGGCCGTGGCGGGATCAATGGCGTAGACATGGCCGCCGACATCGCCCAGCACGACGAGGCCACTGGCCAGCCGCGCAGCGCCCGATTCCGAGGCCTCCAGCAGCGCGACCCGGTCGATCTCATGCCCGGTGGCATCATAGATACGCGCCCGGCGATCCTGGGCTCCGGCGATGATTCGCAGCGACTCGCCCGATCCAAAGGCCAGCGGCAGACTGAAACCCGATGGCGAGGCCGGCCGGCGCTGATCCAGATCCACCTGCCACAGCACCTCGATCCCTCCCGGCTCCGCCGCGGCCGAAATACGCTCATGCTTCGGCTGCACCGGAGCGGAATCGGCCCGTTCGTCATCGGACCACCAGGATGAGATCGTGGAACACGAAGTCAGCAACAGCGCTGCAAGCAGCAGCCCGAATGGACCCGGGAAGCGGGCCGAACGCATGCCCGTCATCAGGAGGCGCGCTTCCCCGCCGCCAGCAGGCTTTCGATTCGGTCCTTGAGCTCGCTGTCAAGCGAAGGGGCATCCAGCGCCTTGTGCAGATGATCCGCACGCTCGGCCTCGCTGTCGCTGCTCATGGCCAGAAGATACTGGCGCAGCTGTTCATACTGCCGGCCGACGCTTTCCTGCAGCAGCGTGCGGGCAGCCGCCCTGTCGCCGGCCTCCAGCTTCAGCTCGGCCAGATCGAGCCTCGCCTGCCAGACCCATTCCGGCATGGCGGAGGACGCATGCATCACGGCCTGCAGATGTTCTTCCGCATGCGCATCATCGAGCGCGGCCAGCTGCATCTCGGCCATCGTGGCATAGGTGCTGCCGGAGAAATCGCTGACAACCTTCTGCATCAGCGTCTGCTTTTTCGCTGCATCCTTCTCCACCAGCGCCTGCTGATACAGCGTCGCAGCCGAAGCCCGCTCGGACTTGACATGCTCCAGCCACAGACCGCCTGCGATGAGTGCCAGAACCACCGCAATCACGCCGGCAATCAGCGTCTGGGTATTCTCCTCGAGCCAGGCCGTGACCTGGGCGGAGCGCATGTCGCGTTTCAGTTCGGCGATCTCGACATCGCTGGCCTCATTCGGCTGGGCCGGGGCATCCTGCGGCTTCTGATCCTGCTTCTTCTCGCTCATCTCATACTCCGTCTGCATTCGCTTGGGCGCAAGGCCAAGCGCAAGCTAGAAGCAAGCCTGAGACTGTCAATGACGATCTAGCGAGCAGTCCGGCATCAGTTTCCGGATGGCTGTTCCGACTCGCGGGATGCCGGCGACTGATTGGCCCGCCGCTCCATGATGATCGACAGCACGCTCTTGACGAGCGCGGCCATCGGAATCGCGATGATCACGCCGACCACGCCCCAGAGCGCGCCGAACACGAGGATGGCGACGATGATCGCGATCGGATGCAGGTCCACCATCTCGGAAAACAGCCACGGCACCATCAGATTCGCATCCAGGGCCTGGATCACCGCATAGGCCACCAGGCTGTAGAGCGTCATGTCCGTCCACCCCCACTGGAAGAAGGACAGCAGCACGACCGGAAAGGTCACGACGGCCGCACCGACGAACGGGATCCAGACCGACAGCCCGGTCAGCACGCCCAGCAGCAGCGCATATTCATGCCCCATCCACCAGTAGACCAGCCACATCGCGATACCGACGACCATCGCCTCCCAGAACTTGCCGCGGATGTAGTTGCCGATCTGATGATCCAGCTCGGTCCAGACCCGCTGCAGCAGGCTGCGATCGCGCGGCAGGAACTGCTGCGCCCAGGCGATGATCTGCTCCTCGTCCTTGAGCAGGAAAAACACCAGCACCGGCACCAGCACCGCATAGACCAGCAGCGTGATGACGCCGGGAATCGACGCGATCGAGAAGCTCAGCAGCTGCCCGCCCCACTCCTGCAGCTTGCTCGCGGTGGCGGCGATCATGTTCTGCAGATATTCCGGGTTGATCCACTCGGCATGATTGGCCTGGATCTGGTGCAGGGTCTCACGCAGCGCCTGCACATAATCCGGCACATGCGACACCAGCCGGCCGATCTGATCGGTCAAGAGCGGCAGCACGGCCAGCAGCAGGAAGAGAAGCAGCAGCAGCGCGCCGCTGCCGGTCAGGATGATGGCGACAAGCCGCGGCACGCGGCAGCGGCCCAGCAGGTCCACGATGCCATCGAGCACATAGGCCAGCGCAATGGCCAGAAGCAGCGGTGTCAGAATCGAGCCGAAGAACACGAGGATGGCAAAGATCACCAGCAGCGAGGCCAGCAGCATGACCAGTTCGGTATCGGCCATCTTGCTCTGCAGCCAGTCGCGCAACTGCATCAGGCCTGCTCCGCCTTTTTCAGGCTCTTGACCCCGAGGCCGACCAGCGCCACGGCGGCCAGCGATGCGAACAGGTGCAGCAGCGCGCTGATGCCGTGCAGCACGCCGAAGCGCATCCGCATCGCATCATCCGGCGCCACGCTGTCGATCGGCCCCATCTGCTTCTTCAGATCGGCCATCAGCGGCGCCAGCCCAAACTCGTTTGCCGCCACGAAAAGCAGCATCAGCATCAGGAGCAGCCAGCGCCAGCGATCGCTGCCGGCAAAGCCGAGCGAGAGCCGGTACCAGAAAAAGGCCAGCGCCGCGCCAAACAACAGGATCGCGACATTGGACAGATGGAAGATGTGTCCGGCAAGCTCGCCGGCCAGATGGGCGCTGCCCGCCTTCGCGAACAGCACCGGCGCCACGACATAGCCCGGCACGATCAAGAGCGCCAGCATCATCGCCAGGCACAGCCGGGCCGCGGCCACGCGGATGCATTCAGCCATGCCCCGCCCCGCAGTCCGGCAGACGATCAGACATAGCGGATCGACTGGATCTCATATTCGCGCTCACCGCCCGGCGCCTGCACGACGGCGATATCCCCCTCCTCCTTGCCGATCAATGCGCGTGCGATCGGCGAGGTGATCGAGATCTTGCCATGCTCGATGTCGGCCTCGTCCACGCCGACGATCTGGTATTCGACCTCGGTGCCCTCGTTGATGTCGATCAGCTCGACCGTGGCGCCGAAAACGATCTTCTCGGCCGTGATCGTGGACGGATCGATGACATGCGCCCGCGCCAGCCGATCCTCCATGTCCTTGATGCGCGCCTCGTTCAGGCCCTGTTCCTCCTTGGCCGCATGATATTCGGCATTCTCCGACAGGTCGCCATGCGCCCGGGCCTCCTCGATCGCGGCCACGATCTCGTGGCGCTTCTCGCCTTTCAGATACTCCAGCTCCTGACGAAGTTTCTCGAAGCCGGCCTTGGTCATTGGAACGCGTTCCATCAGTTCACTCCCTGATTCAATGATGCATGATAGTCCTGAATGCTGCGCACGGCCGTCACGTCGGAACGCTCAGCGATGGCCACGGCCGCCGCCAGTCCGCCGGCCATCGTCGTATAATAGACGATGCCCTGGTCCAGCGCTGCCTGGCGGATGGATTTCGAGTCGCGGATCGCCTGCGCGCCAGCCGTCGTGTTCACGATCAGGTCCACGTCGCCGGAGAGAAGCCGGTCGACGATATGCGGACGCACGCCGTCGATGACCTTGGCGACCTTCTCGGCCGGCACACCGGCCTCGGTCAGCGCCTGCCATGTTCCGCCCGTGGCCAGAATCTCGAAGCCGGCCGCATGCAGCCGCCGTCCAAGCTCCACGGCCTGCGGCTTGTCCTCATCGCGCACCGAAATGAAGGCACGGCCACCCTCCGGCAGGCGCTGACCGCCGCCGAGCTGCGCCTTGGAAAAGGCCGCCGGAAAGCCGTCGGCAATGCCCATGACCTCGCCGGTGGATTTCATCTCGGGCGAGAGCAGCGGATCCACGCCACGGAATTTCACAAACGGGAACACCGCTTCCTTGACCGCGCGATAGCCCCGAGGCTGCCTGATCTCGGTGATGCCCTGCTCTGCCAGGCTCTGGCCGGCCATGATGCGCGCCGCGATCTTCGCCAGCGGCTTGCCGACCGCCTTGGACACGAACGGTACCGTGCGGCTGGCGCGCGGATTGACCTCGAGCACGTAGATCGTCTCTCCCTGGATCGCGAACTGGATGTTCAGCAGGCCCTTGACGTTCAGCGCCCTGCCCAGCGCCTCGGTCTGCCGACGAACCTCGGCCACGATCGCATCCGGAATCGAATGCGGCGGCAGGCAGCAGGCCGAATCGCCGGAATGCACGCCGGCCTCCTCGATATGCTCCATGATGCCGCCGATGACGACCCGTTCGCCATCGGCCAGCGCGTCCACATCCATCTCCACGGCACAGTTCAGGAACCGGTCCAGCAGCACCGGATGATCCGGCGAAACCTGCACCGCTTCGTTCATGTAGCGCAGCAGCCCGGCCTCGTCATGCACGATCTGCATTGCGCGTCCGCCCAGCACATAGGACGGCCGCACGACAACCGGATAACCGATCCTTTTCGCCACGGCCAGCGCCTCCTCGAGCGAACGCGCGGTGCCGTTCTCCGGCTGCAACAGCTCCAGCTCGTGCAACAGCTTCTGGAAACGCTCGCGATCCTCGGCCAGGTCGATCATGTCCGGACTCGTGCCGATGATCGGCACACCCGCCTTCTCCAGCGCATCGGCCAGCTTCAGCGGCGTCTGACCGCCGAACTGCACGATCACGCCGTCCGGTCTCTCGACCTCGACGATGGCCATCACATCCTCAAAGGTCAGCGGCTCGAAATACAGCCGGTCGGAGGTGTCGTAATCGGTCGAAACGGTCTCGGGATTGCAGTTGACCATGATGGTTTCATAGCCGTCCTCGGACAGCGCAAAGGCCGCATGCACGCAGCAGTAGTCGAACTCGATGCCCTGGCCGATGCGGTTCGGGCCACCCCCGAGCACCATGATCTTCTTCCGCTCTGTCGGCCGGGCCTCGCATTCGTCCTCGTAGGTCGAATACAGATACGGCGTGTGCGCCTCGAACTCGGCCGCGCAGGTATCCACGCGCTTGAACACCGGCCGCACGCCCGCGTTCTGCCGGGCCTGGCGCACCTCGGCCTCGCTGCTTCCGAGAAGCTGCGCCAGACGCTGATCGGAGATGCCCTCGCGCTTGGCCCGCCGCCACTCTTCTGCGGAAAGATCAGCGAGACTGCGACCCTTCAGCGATTCCTCGAGCTCCACGACGGCGCGGATCTCGCGCAGGAACCAGGGATCGATGCGCGTGACATCGAACACCCGCTGCTCGCTCCAGCCGCCCTTCTCGCCCAGCCTCAGCGCCTCGGCCAGCCACCACAGCCGCTCCGCGCCCGGCACGGCCAGCTTCTCCTGCAGAAACACGTCCGCATCCACATCGCCGGGGATGGAGAAATCGAAGCCGTGCGTGCCGGTCTCAAGCCCGCGGATGGCCTTGCCCAGGCTTTCGGTGAACGTACGCCCGATGGCCATGACCTCGCCGACCGATTTCATCTGCGTCGTCAGCCGGTCATCGGCGCCCGGAAACTTCTCGAACGCAAAGCGCGGCAGCTTGGTCACGACATAATCGATCGTCGGCTCAAACGCCGCCCAGGTTTCGCCGGTGATGTCGTTGCGGATCTCGTCCAGCGTGTAGCCGACGGCGAGCTTGGCCGCGATCTTGGCGATCGGAAAGCCGGTAGCCTTCGAGGCCAGCGCCGAGGAGCGGGAAACACGCGGATTCATCTCGATGACGATCAGGCGCCCGTTCTCCGGATGGACGGCGAACTGCACATTGGAGCCACCGGTCTCGACCCCGATCTCGCGCAGGATCGCGATCGAGGCATCGCGCATGCGCTGGTATTCCTTGTCGGTCAGCGTCTGCGCCGGCGCAACGGTGATCGAATCGCCGGTATGCACGCCCATCGGGTCGAGGTTCTCGATCGAGCAGATGATGACGCAGTTGTCGTTCTTATCGCGCATCACCTCCATCTCGTATTCCTTCCAGCCGATGATGGACTCCTCGACGAGGATCTCGTTCGTCGGGCTTGCTTCCAGCCCCGAGGCCGCGATCTGCTCGAATTCCTCGGGGTTGTACGCGATGCCGCCACCGGAGCCGCCCAGCGTGAAGCTTGGCCGGATGATGATCGGGTAGCCGATCTCGCTGGCGAAGGCGCGGGCCTCCTCCATCGAGTGGGCAAAACCGCCACGCGCCATCTCCAGGCCGATGCGGTCCATCGCCTCCTTGAAGCGCTCGCGATCCTCGGCCATGTCGATGGCCGCCGGCTGCGCGCCGATCAGCTGCACGTTGAACTTCTCGAGGATGCCGTGCTTGTTCAGGCTCAGCGCGCAATTGAGCGCGGTCTGGCCGCCCATCGTCGGCAGGATCGCATCCGGCCGCTCCTTCTCGATGATTCTGGCCACGACCTCCCAGGTCACCGGCTCGATGTAGGTCGCATCGGCAAACTCCGGATCGGTCATGATCGTCGCGGGATTCGAGTTCACCAGGATGACCCGGTAGCCCTCCTCCTTCAGCGCCTTGCAGGCCTGAACCCCGGAATAATCGAACTCGCAGGCCTGACCGATCACAATCGGACCGGCGCCGAGAATCATGATGGACTGGATATCATCGCGACGTGGCATGGAACGGGCTACTCCTTGGGAAGCCGGAGCATTGCCGGTCTTCCGGACACAGAAAACGGGCAAGCAAGACACTCACCCGTCATTTGGCCAATCCTAGCCGAGTGTTCGCCCGGCGAAAAGCGGCAAGGCCACTGATATCGAGCCGTCAGCTCTGAGGGCGGAAGATCAGGCAGGACAGCGGCGGCAGCGTGATCACCACCGAATGCGGCTGCCCCATCCACGGCTGATCCTCGGCCGTCACCCCGCCGGCATTGCCCAGGTTGCCACCGCCATAGACCTCGGCATCGGTATTCAGCACCTCGGCGTAATGCCCCGGCAGCGGCACGCCCAGGCGGTAGCCATGGCGCGGCACCGGCGTCAGGTTCAGCACGACGACGACCGGCCCGCCATGCTTGTCGCGACGGATGTAGGACAGCGTCGATTGCTCGGCGTCGTTGCAGTCGATCCACTGGAAGCCCGCGGCATCGAAATCCAGCTCATGCAGCGCCGGGATCTCGCGGTAGAGCCGGTTCATGTCGCGCATCATCAGCTGCAGGCCGCGATGCGGCATGAAATTGGCCTGGTCCCAGGACAGCGACACATTGTAGTTCCATTCCGGCCACTGCCCGAACTCGAGCCCCATGAACATCAGCTTCTTGCCCGGGTGCGTGTACATGTAGGCAT
>CAZDLB010000021.1:14361-19878 GCA_964505995.1 uncultured Zetaproteobacteria bacterium | reverse complement strand
TCGGGGTTGACTTTTTCTTTACTTGTAGCTAACTTGCAGCTATAAGTGCGAGTAGCGCTTGAAGAAAGGAGGGGAAGTGGCCCTATTTTCAGGTAAGTCCGAAGGCATTATCGGGGTCGATATCAGCTCGACGGGCATCAAGCTTGTGGAGCTCGGCAAGAGCCGTTCCGGCTACGAGCTGAAGTCGCTGGCCGTGGTTCCGCTTCCCCGTGATGCGATTGTTGAGAACACCGTGATCGATTCGATGGCCGTGTCGCAGGCGCTGCTCGACGCGATCGAGATCGCCAGGCCGTCCACGCGCAATGCCGCGATTGCCGTTTCCGGCAACGCGGTGATCATCAAGACGGTGCAGATGCCGACGGCGACGGAGTTCGAGCTGGAAGCCCAGATCGAATACGAAGCCGATCA
Organism: uncultured Zetaproteobacteria bacterium; assembly: GCA_964505995.1. Taxonomy (GTDB): domain Bacteria; phylum Pseudomonadota; class Zetaproteobacteria; order Mariprofundales; family Mariprofundaceae; genus JAJRVH01. The sequence goes on along the minus strand of CAZDLB010000021.1, from coordinate 19,470 downwards.
GCATGTGCCCTATGATATCGATGATGTCTATCTCGATTTCCAGATTCTGGGCGAAAGCCCGGATGATCCGGCCTCGATGGACGTCGTGCTCGTGGCCTGCAAGCGCGAGGTCGTCGAGGATTATCAGCTGGTGTTAAGCGAGGCCGGCATCACGACGAAGGTTGTGGACTGTGCGGTGTTTGCGCTGGAGAACGCGGCCGAGCTGACCGATGAGCACAGTGTGGTGGAAACCGCCGGCCAGGTCCTGCCCGACGAGGAGGCCGAGGTGCATGCGCTGATCAATATCGGCGCGAACCTCATCAATATCAATGTGTCCATCAATGGCCAGATGGCCTTTGTCCGCGACCAGTTCTATGGCGGCCAGAACCTGACGGAGGAGATCCAGAAGGAGCATGGCATCAGCTATCAGGCCGCCGAGCAGATGAAGATCGAGAACTTCTCGGGCATCCATCCCGAGGCGCTGGAGCGCTGGTATGTCGGTCTGACCTCGGAGCTTGTTCGTTCGCTGGACTTCTATTCGGCCAATCACGCCGAGTTCCCGGTGCAGAAGCTTCTGCTTTCCGGCGGCTGCGCGCTGATTCCCGGCATTGCCACGGAACTGGAGCAGCGGCTCGGGATCGAGGCGTCCGTGCTCAATCCCTTCCCGGCCATCAAGGCCTCATCCAGAAAGTTCGATGCCGAGTACCTGAATCGAACCGGGCCGATGCTGATGATTCCGATCGGTCTTGCGCTGCGGGGGTTTGACTCATGATCCGCGTCAATCTTCTCCCCTATCGCCCCGCGCTGCGCAGGCAGCAGATCCTGCAGCACATCGGGGCGGCACTCGGTGTGCTGGCGCTGGCGGGCGTTCTGTCCCTTGGTGCTCACTGGATGGCGTCCTCCGAGCTTTCCGACCTGCAGGAGGAATACGCGCAGCTGAAGGCGCAGAATCAGATGCTGCAGAAGAAAATCGGCAAGATCCGTAACCTCGATGCGCTGCGCGCGGATGTGGAGCGCAAGCTGAAGCTGGTGGATCAGCTGCAGCAGGGCCGGTTCTTCAGTCTGGAGACGCTGCATGAAATCTCGCAGCGCATTCCGGAGAACGTCTGGCTGACCAAGATCGTCAATCAGGGGGACACAGTCACCCTTGATGGTCTTGGAGAAAGCCCGAAGGCAGTTGCGAACTTCATGCGCGAGCTGGATGAATCGCCGCTGTTCTCGAATGTCCAGCTGAAGTTCATCAAGCGGGTGACGGCGGGCGGTGTGGCCGTGCGCAACTTCTCGCTGTCCGTGTCCCGCGTGACGCCTGGCGAGGAGGCGAAGAACAAGGCGGGAGGCAAGTCATGAATCTTGATGCTTCCAATCTCAGCTTCCTCGATCCGCTGCGGCCGATTCTGCCCATCCCGCTGTGGCAGAAGGCGGTGGCGCTGCTGGCAACCTTCGTCATTCTGATGGCGGCCTACCTGTATTTCGGCTGGCTGCCGCTGCAGGATGCGATCGACTCCCAGGCCAAGCAGGTTGAACAGCAGCGTATCCTGCTGAAGAAGAATCAGCGCCTGGCCAGGGATCTGCCGCGCAAGCAGGCCGAGTATGCCAGGCTGGAAAAGCAGCTGAAGGTGGCGCTGAACATGCTCCCGAAGAAGTCCCAGATTCCGGATCTTCTGGAGAGCGTGGCCTGGGCCGGCAAGGATTCCGGACTTGAGATGACGACGTTTACGCCGCAGGGCGAGTCGATGAAACAGATCTATGCCGAGGTTCCGGTGGCGCTGAATGTATCCGGCACGTTCCGGCAGCTGCTGACCTTCCTCAAGCGGGTGGGCGAGATGCCGCGGATCGTTGCGGTGCAGAACCTGACCCTGAATCAGCCGAAAGCCGGCGGCGTGCTGAATATCAGCGGCCGCGTCGTAACCTATCGTTTCGTCGATCAGCCGAAGAAGAAAAGAAAGAAAGGCAAAAGGGCTCGTAGACGATGAATAACAGCTTCAGTTTGGAGGCCATCATGAACGCATTGATGCCAGGAAATCACAGGGGCATTCCGCCCATGATCCGACGGATGAGCTTATCGCTGGTGGCGGTCTTTCTGCTGCTGGGCGGACAGATGGCGGAGGCCGCCCAGGTCGCGGGCGTCAGTCTGGAGGCCGGAAAGGGTGGGCAGACGGTCCGCATTCACCTGGATCAGGCCGGCAACTATCAGGTCTACGATCTGGAGGCTCCGAAGCGGGTGGCCATCAGTCTCCCCGGATATTCCCTGGCCAAGGGCGTGGAACCGATTCAGGGCAGCGGCGCGGTGCGCAATGTCTTCCCGGTCTCCTCGGATGGAGCCGCGCGCATCGAAATCGGCCTGGATCAAGCGGCGAACTACAGCATTGCCGAGAGCGGCACCGATCTGCTGGTGAAGGTGGCTGGCGGCAAGGCCGTGAAGGCTGAGGCCAATGGTGCTGTCATCAAGGATATCGTGGCCCGCGATCAGGGCGACATGACGGAGGTCGTGCTGCGTGGCGAGCACATGGATGCGAACCACAATGCCTTTCTGACCAATCAGGGGCGCACGCTGATCGTGGATTACTGGAACTCGAAATCGAAGCTTCCGAAGGACTATTATCCGTATGCCACGCAGAAGGTCAGCGGTGTCAGCATCGGTGCGGCCGAGGACCGGGTGCGGCTCGTGTTCAATCTGGTGCCGGGCGGCAAGACCGATCATCAGCTTGTGGCGTCCGCCAACGAACTGAAGATACGCGTTGGCAACGTGCGATCCGAGAAGGCATCCGGTTCGATGGTCGTCGAGGCCGTGGATTTCCAGCCGGATGACCGCATTGCCCATATCTCCATCCGTACAAGCTCGGCCAATCCGGTCGTCAACATGGTGCAGCGCGAGGGCAAGCTGGTGCTCGATGTGGCCAATGCCAGCCTGCTGCCGGAGCAGGAACGCAGCCAGGATGTCAGCGCCTTTCCGGGGCCGGTGCGCCAGGTGGACAGCTACAGGCTCGGCCGAGACGTGCGCATCGTCGCCCGCCTGCGCCAGAAGGTTGAGGTGTCATCCTTCCAGTCCGGCAATGTGCTGACGGTGAATCTCGTTCCCGAGGACGTGGCCCGGGAGGGCCGCGCGGTGGCGGCGGCCGAGGAGGGCAAGCTCGCCTATACAGGCCAGAAGGTATCCTTCGACTTCAAGGATATCGATATCCGCAACGCGCTGAAGCTGATCGCCGAGATGAGCGATCTGAACATCATCATGTCGGATGACGTGTCCGGTACGCTGACGATGCGACTGGTCGATGTGCCCTGGGACCAGGCCCTGGATCTGATCCTGGTGGCGCGTGGTCTGGGCAAGGAGAAGCAGGGCAATGTGCTTCGTATTGCGCCGCTGGCCGTGCTCAAGGCCGATGCGAAGGCCCGCGAGGAGGCCACGGTCAGCGCCGAGGCCATCGCGCCGCTTGAAACGGAATTCATCGAGCTGGGTTATGCCTCGGTCAATGACGTGAAGACGATCCTTCAGGGTGGCTCGGTCAAGGCTGCCGCCGGAGCGCAGGGTGAAGGTCAGAAGCAGAAGGCTGCATCCACGAGTTCGGAAGGGGGGCTGAAACTGCTTTCCGATCGGGGCTCGATCCTGCTGGATGAGCGCAGCAACACGATGATCATCACCGATACCCGCGAGCGGCTGGACAACATCAAGCGTCTGATTGCCCGCATCGACAAGCCGGTGCAGCAGGTGCTGATCGAGTCGCGCATCGTTGAGGCTTCAGACTCCTTCTCTCGAGATCTCGGTGTTCGCTGGGGCGGCACCTACAACGATACGACGACGAAGTACACGCATAATGTCACCGGGGCGTCCACTGCGCCGTTCGCGGTCGATCTGCCGGCAGCCGTCGGCCCCGGATCGGGCGGCGCGATCGGTTACACCCTTGGCGCGCTCAGCGGTGCCTTCAACCTGAATCTCGAGCTTTCCGCGGCCGAGGCCGAGGGCAAGGCGAAGATCGTCTCCAGCCCCCGGGTGTTCACCAGCAATCTGCAACCGGCGAAGATCGAGCAGGATACGCAGGTGCCGTTCGCGCAGACGACCTTTGCCGGCGGTGTTGCGACGCAATCCGTGACCCAGGTCAGCTCCAAGCTGACGCTTGAGGTGACGCCGCAGATCACGGCGGACAAGGCCATCATCATGGATCTGAAGGTCAACAAGGATACGCCGCTGCAGAACAACCTGGGCGGAACGGAGCCGATCATCAACAAGAAGACGGTGGAGACCAAGCTTCTGGTGGACAACGGCGAGACCGTCGTGCTGGGCGGCATCTACACGCAGGACCTGTCCAACGACGTCAGTGGCGTGCCACTCCTGAAGGACATCCCGCTCATCGGCTATCTCTTCAAGAAGAAGACCGTGAAGGATAACCGCAACGAGCTGCTGATCTTCATCACACCGACGATCATCGAGCGGCGGGCCAAGGGCGCGAAACGCATCTGAGGCATTGGAGCTTGAGATTCGGGCGGCCATGGATGGCCGCCCGTCTTCGTTCGGGCTGGAAAGACGACGGGCATCTGTCAGCATGGCCGCATGAGTAGCGCCAGAATCTATCGCGTTGAACTGGGCGATCGCGCCTATGACATCCATATCCAGCCCGGCTGCCTGGACGGCCTCGGTGAGGCCATGCGGGGGCTTTTCCCGGAAGCTTCCGGGAGGCGATGCCTCGTGGTCAGCAATGAAACGATAGCCCCGCTGTATCTGGATCGGGTAACAGCTTCGCTCGAAGGCGCCGGCTGGCAGGCGAGCGCCTGCATCCTTCCCGACGGTGAGCGCTTCAAGAATCTGGAAACATGGTCGCGCATCCTCGATGCGCTGATGCAGGCAAGGCTGTCCCGCAATGAGCCGATCGTGGCGCTGGGCGGCGGCGTGATCGGGGACATGGCCGGTTTCGCGGCGGCCTGCTACCGGCGCGGCATCCCGTTCGTGCAGGTGCCGACGACGCTGCTGGCGCAGGTGGACTCCAGTGTCGGTGGCAAGACCGGCATCAATCATCCGCACGGCAAGAACATGATCGGCGCCTTCTGGCAGCCGAGGCTGGTGTGGATCGATCCGCAGGTGCTGAAGACGCTGGATGCGCGCGAGCTGCGCGCAGGCATCGGCGAGGCCATCAAGTA